>VBKA01000256.1 GCA_005879815.1 Chloroflexota bacterium | reverse complement strand
CCTCCATCATCCGGCGGAACTTGGCCAGCGGAATGCCCGTGTACTTGATCGCGTCCTCACCCTCAGCGCCGGCGGGTTTTGGATGGTGCACGGCGTTGTAGATGTTCCGCAGGAAGCTCGCCACGGTCACGCCGGGGATTGCGGACGGGTACTGGAAGGCCAGGAAGAGACCCAGCCGCGCACGTTTGTCCGGTGACATGCCCAGCGGCGTCGGTCCGGCGAGGAGGTCCTTGCCACGCCAGCTGATGCTGCCCGCGTTAACGCGGTAGTCGGGGTGGCCCATCAGGGTGTAGGCCAGGCTCGTCTTGCCCGAGCCGTTGGGGCCCATCAGGGCATGCACCTCGCCCTGGCGGACGGTCAGGTTGACGCCGTTGAGGATCTTCTTGTCGCCGATGCTCACCTCGAGATCAGCGATCACCAGTTCATCGGTCATGAGTCGGTCGTTGTCGCTCCTGCGTAGGTTGGTGGTGATTCGCGAGCCATCGTGGCCGCCGCGACGGCCTGCCGCGCGGCGTGCTCGGCGATTCGGCGCTTGCGAACCGCCGGTGGATAGGGAGGCCCGCCGGCCGAAGCAGCCACCTCGGCGAGAGTCGTCGAGCCCAGAGCCAGGTCCAGCGATTCGTGGACGCGTTGGAAGAGCTCGTGGACGCTGCAGGTCTGGGGCCGATCGCAGGCCTCCAGGTTGTCGGCGCCGGCGCACGGCATCTCGAGCAACGGGCCCTCGAGGATACGCACCACGTCGGCCATGTTGATCTCTGATGCCGGGCGAGCCAGCTGGTACCCACCCGCCTGCCCGCGGGTCGCGCTCACCAGGCCTGCACGCCGCAGCTGGCCGACCAGCTGCTCGAGGTAGGCGTGCGGCAGCTTCTCGCGACGCGCAATGCCCGACAGCGAGACGGGCCCATCGCCGTCCTGGCGCGCGAGCTGGATCAGGAGCCGGATGCCGTACTCGGTGCGGGTGCTGATCTTCATCCGTCGAGCTCCACCTGCACGTCGTCACCCACGCGTCGCGCCGCGTAGGCGCGCACCGGGACAACCGGCGGCAGCGACAGCACGCGCCCCGAGAAGAGATCGAAGCGACCCCCGTGTCGCGGGCACTCGACGGCGTTCTCGTCCAGCTCGCCCTAGCCGAGGACGCCTCCGTCGTGGGTGTAGACGTTGTCGATCGCCCCCCAATCGCCGTCCTCGGTGAAGCCCACGCACAGCGAGCGTCCGTCGACCTCCACCACGCGGACCGTCCCGGGGGCGATCTCCGAGGCTCGCGCCACGGTCACGAAGCCGCCCACAGCGGCCTGTTCCATGGCAGTCATGCGGCAGCCTCCGTTTCGTCGAAGGCCTCCGCATGACCGATACGCTCCGCCAGCGCGGCCAGCATCGCGCTGCGCACCGGCTCGACGGGGATCTTGGCAATCACCTGCTCGAAGAAGCCGCGCACGATCATCCGCTCGGCTTCCGCGGCATCCAGGCCGCGCGACTCCGCGTAGAAGCGCTGGATGGGATCGATGGCACCGGCGGTTGCCCCGTGCCCACAACGCAGCAGGTCGTTGGTCTTGATCTCGAGCACTGGGATCGGCTCTGCCCCCGCGTTGGGCGACAGGAGCAGGTTGCGGCACTCCTGGTAGCTGCTGGATTGGCGCGCAGTCTCCTCGACGCGCGTCACTCCGTAGAAGGCGGCGCGCGCCTTGTCGTAGAGCGCGGAAAGATAGAGCAGGTCCGAGGTGGTGTGGTCCGCGATCAGGTCCTGGAGGCTGTTGATGTCGATGTGCTGCTCGTCGCCCGCCGCCAGCAGGCCGAGCAGCAGACTCGTCCCTCCCTTGCCGGACATGCGCAGGTCAAGCCCCAGCTTGGTGACACGCGATCCGACCTCGGTGTTCAGGGTGGTGACCGAGGCGTCGCTGCCGACCTCGACGCGTTGTGCCCCGATGTTCCAGACGCCGTCGCCCAGGCGCTGCAGGTTCGCGTAGCGGACGCGCGCCCCGGGTTGCGCGTGAATCGCCACCGTGCCCCCGAACCATCCCGGCGCGCCGTCCGGAGAGACAAGCTCCTCGAGCAGGGTCACGCTGCTGGCCTCATCGGCGACGACCAGGGTGTGGGGCAGGAAGGTCGCGTCCGAGGTGGGTTGCGTGATCCGCGCGATGAGCGTGCCGTCCACCTCGAGGCCACGCGGCACATACAGGAAGGTGCCTCCGGTCCAGCCGGCCAGCGAGAGAGCCCAGAAGGCCGCATGCGAGGCGACTCCCTCTCCGCGACCCAGGTAGCGGCGCACCAGGTCGGGGTGCTCGCGGGCGGCCGTGGCGAGATCGGTGAAGACCACGCCGCGCTCGGCGAGGCGCGAGTCGGGAAGCTCCGGACGGAATTCCGCCTGCTCGAGCAGAACGCCGTCGCGCGGCAGATCCTTCAGCGAGGTGCGACGCCACTCCTCTTCCAGGCCGGTGGGAAACGGCGTCTCCAGAGCACGCTCGAGCCA
>VBKA01000061.1 GCA_005879815.1 Chloroflexota bacterium | reverse complement strand
CTATACTTTCGGCCATGCATCGTTCGGCCGCGCCTGCCGCGCCGCGCGTGCCGCCCGGACCCATGGCAGCGGCCGGCGGCACGCTGGCGAGCACCTCCCCCGCGCGGACGAGGTCCATCGGCCGTGCCTTGGGGGAGGCGGCTGCCCCTGGGGCGCTGGTCGCCCTCATCGGTCCATTGGGAGCAGGTAAGACGGTCGTCGCCAAGGGGATCGCGGATGGGCTGGGTGTCACCAGCGTGGTGAACAGCCCGACCTTCGTGCTCATGAACGAGCATCGCGGACGGCTGCCGCTCTACCACGTGGATGCCTACCGGCTCGACGACCCGGAAGAGGCGCTCGCCGCAGGCCTTCTCGACGAGCGCCAGGGGGGCGGCGTGACGGTCGTCGAGTGGGCCGATCGGCTGGGCGATTGGCTTCCGGACGAGCGCCTCGAGATCGAGCTGATTCCGGATGGCCCCGGAAACCGGCGGCGCCTTCGGTGGACGGCATTCGGCCAGGGCCATGAGCGCCTGGCACACGCATTGACGACCTCAAAGGGCCGCCTGCAGGCACGGCGATGATCGTAGCCATTGAGAGCGCGTCGACAGACCCGTCGGTGGCGGTCACCGCAGACGACGGCGAGCCGCTGGCGGTCGACGGCTGGAGTGGGGGACCGGGCCAAGGGCGCGAGATCATGCCCCGCCTGCTGGCGGCGGTCGAGCGCGCCGGGCGCCTTTTACGCGAGACAAGCGCGGTGGCGGTCGGCATCGGTCCTGGATCATTCACCGGCCTGCGAGTGGGGATGAGCCTGGCCAAGGGCATCGCATTCGGGTTAGAGGTCCCGATCGTCGGCATCCCGAGCCTGGTCGCCTGGCTCGCCGCCGAGCCGGACGCCCGCGTCGCGCTGGCTCGGGCCGGCGCGCACGAGGCATTCGTGCTGGTGCGCGGCTCGCCCAACCCGGCGGTGGTGCACGAGGACGGCCTGCCCGACGCCGTGCGCAGCGAGCCCGTGGTCGCCCCGGCCGAGCTCGCGGCTGCCCTGGCGCTTGCGGAAGGACGACCCCCATTGCGTGCGGCCGCTTCCGTCGCCGCGCTCGCCGCGGAACGCCTCGCGGCGGAAGTGTCGGGCGATGACCTGCGGACGCTGGAGCCCGCCTACCTGCGCATGCCGCGTGGCATCCGCGAGCAGCCGGGGGAGACCGTGAGATGGCTGTAGCCGCCCCGATCGCCGTCGAGGCCATGCGGCTGGCGGACATCGGCGCCGCTCACGAGATCGAGCGGCTCAGCTTCAGCACGCCCTGGCCGGCATACGCCTTCGAGCAGGAGCTGACCGCCAACCGGCTGGCCCGCTACGTCGTGGCGCGCTCCGGCTCGACGGTGGTTGGGTTCGGCGGGGTGTGGCTGATGGTCGACGAGGCCCACGTGACCACGATCGGCGTGCATCCCGACTGGAGGCGCCAGGGCGTCGGCCGGCGTCTGCTGGTGGCGCTGATCGACCTCTCCGAGGAGCTGCACGCGTCACGCGTCACACTTGAGGTCCGTGCCGGGAACCTGGGGGCCCAGGCGCTATACGCCGAGCTCGGCTTCGAGGTGGCCGGGCGCCGGAGCAACTACTACAGCGATGACGGCGAGGACGCCCTGGTGATGACCACTCCCTCGCTGCGTTCGCCCGAGATGCGCCGCCTGGTGGCCCGCGCCCGCGAACGGTTCGGCCGCGCGGATCCGACTGATCTCGAGGACGCCGGGTGATCGGACCCCGAATCCTGGCCATCGAGTCGTCCTGCGATGAGACCGGGGTCGCGGTGGTGGTGGGTGGCAGGCGCATCGAAGCCAACCAGGTGGCCAGCCAGGTGGCGCTGCACGCGGAGACCGGGGGGATCGTGCCCGAGGTGGCCGCGCGCCAGCAGCTGCGCTGGATCGTGCCGACCCTGGAGGCGGCTCTGGCCGAGGCAGACGTGACGTGGAACGGGCTCGACGCGATCGCGGTCACCTATGGCCCGGGCCTGATCGGCTCGCTGCTGGTGGGTGTCAACGTCGCCAAGGCGCTGGCCGCCACGCACGACCTTCCCCTGATCGGGGTCAACCACATCGAAGGACACATCTATGCCAACTGGTTGACTGATGGCGACGGTGACGCGCCCATGCCGGCCGAGCCGCCGTTTCCGCTGCTCTGCCTGGTGGTGTCGGGCGGCCACACCCAGCTCGTCCTGATGGAGGCGCATGGCCGCTACCAGCTGCTGGGGCAGACCATCGACGACGCCGCGGGAGAGGCGTTTGACAAGGTCGGCCGACTCCTGGGATTGCCGTATCCCGGTGGTCCGGCGATCTCCGTGGCGGCCGAGAGCGCCCCTCCGGCGACGCGCTTTCCCCGCGCCCGGACCGACGGCCGCTACGACTTCAGCTTCTCCGGCCTCAAGACGGCGGTGCTGCGCGAGGTCGGGGGCTACCGCGAGCGCGGCGAGCCGATCCCCATCGACGGACTGGCATCGGCGTTCGAGGAGGCGGTGGTGGACGCGCTGGCGGGCAAGACAGCCCTCGCCGCGGAGGAGCAGCCGGTCGCGGCTGTCGCACTCGGCGGCGGCGTGGCGGCCAACACCGCGCTGCGCGTCGAGCTGCGCCGCCGGCTCGATGACCAGGGCCTTCCGCTGCTCGTGCCACCGCCGGCGTGGTGCACGGACAACGGCGCCATGATCGGCGCCGCGGCCGGCTTTCGCTTCCTGGCCGGGGACCGCGCGGGACCGACGCTCGAAGCCATCCCGAACCTGGCGCTGCCCTGGCTCGACCGATGAGCGGAGATCCAGCGCTGGCTGCCGAGCGCCTGGCGCCGCCGACCCCCGGCCAGCTGCGGCGACTGCTCGCCGCGGAGGGGCTGCGCCCGCGCCGATCGCTCAGCCAGAACTTCCTGACCGATGCCGCGGCGCTCGACGAGATCGTCGAGGCGGCCGAGCTCGCCCCGGGCGATCGCGTGGTCGAGGTGGGCCCGGGCCTGGGGGTGCTGACCCGACGCCTGCTGGCTGCCGGCGCATCGGTCCTGGCCGTGGAGCTCGACCCAAGGCTGGTGCGATACCTCCGACGGGAGCTCGCTGGAGTTCCCGCCTTCGAGCTGCTGGAGGCCGATGCGCTCGCCGTGCATCCCCGGGAGATCTTCCCCGGAGAACGATTCAAGCTTGTCGCGAACATTCCGTATCACATCACCAGCCCGCTCCTGCACGCCATCCTGGAGGGTGAGCGGCCGCCGGAGCTCGCCGTCCTGCTCGTGCAGCTGGAGGTCGCCGAGCGGATCGCAGCGGCCCCCGGGCAGATGAGCTACCTCTCGGTGTTCGTCCAGAACGTGGCCAGCGCTGAGGTTGTGGCTCGCGTGCCGCCGGCAGCGTTCGAGCCGGCGCCCGACGTCGACTCGGCGATCTTGCGGCTGCGCCGACGCGAGACCCCGGCGGTGCCGGTGGGGGAGGGCCGAGACCCGTTCTACCGCCTCGTCCAGGCCGGCTTCCGGCAACGGCGCAAGCAGATCCACAATGGGCTGACCCGCGAGCTCCCCCTGTCCGCCGGCGACGTCACCGCGGCCCTGGCGGGTTGCGGGGTGACCGCCGACCGGCGACCGCAGACGCTCTCCGTGGACGAGTGGGTGTGCCTGTTCGAGGCGCTGGCACCCCGTCTGGCAGAGCCCGCCTCTCGCTGATGGACGATGCCCCAACCAGGCTGCAGCTCGCCGCGCCGGCCAAGCTGAACCTCTCGCTGCACGTTGTGGGGAAGCGGCGGGACGGCTTCCACGAGCTCGAGGGCGTCATGGTCCTGCTGGAGCTCGCCGACGAGCTGCTGCTGACCCCCGGCGACGGCGCACTGCGCGTGGAACCCGCTGGCTCGGGCGCGCCCCGCGACCTGGCGAGCAACCTCGCCTGGCGCGGAATGGTCGCCGGGTTGGGTGACCCGCCGCGGGGCCTGTCTCTCGCATTGACCAAGCGCGTTCCGGTCGCTGCCGGCCTGGGCGGTGGGTCGTCGGACGCGGCTGCGGGCTGGCGGCTCGGACGCCGCCACGTCGGCGCGCCGGAGCGTGCCATGGACGCCGACCTCATCGAGTTGGCCCGGATCGGCGCGGACGTGCCCTTCTTCGCCGCGCAGGTCGCGGTGGCGCGGGTGAGCGGGATCGGCGAGCGCGTCGCGCCTGCCGAGCTTCCGCCCGCGACGGGATCCGAGATCGTGCTGGCGCTGGCCCCGTTCCCGCTGCCCACCACGGCGGTCTTCGCGGAGCTGCGCGAGGCTGATTGGGGCCGCGCGGGCTCCTCCGGCAACGACCTGCTGGCGCCCGCCCGACGGCTTCGCCCCGAGCTCGACGAGCTGATCCGCCTGGCGGTCGCCGCGGGCGTCGAGCCGCGCCTGACCGGGAGCGGTCCCACCCTCTTTGCCGCTCTCGATGACCCGGAACGCGCCGACGCGGTGGCTGGCCGCCTGCAACGAGGCGGCGTGAGCGTCCTGCGAACCCGGCTGCGAGCCGAACCGGCTAGCATCGAGGGCGTGCCAACCAGCACGAAGGAGCAGGGATGAGCCCACGCATGCCAGTGCAGACCGACGCCGCGCCTGGAGCCATCGGTCCGTACAGCCAGGCGATCGTGAGCGGCGGCCTGGTCTTCACCGCCGGCCAGCTGGGCACGGATCCGGCCACCGGAGAGCTCGTGGAAGGCGGGACGGCGGAGCAGGCGGAGCAGGCGCTCCGTAACCTCGAGGCGGTCCTGGATGCCGCCGGGACGGGCTTTTCGCAGGCGCTGAAGACGACGATCTTCCTGGCAGACATCGCGGACGCCCCGGCCGTCAACGAGGTGTACGTGCGCCACCTGGCGCCTCCCTATCCGGCGCGATCGACCGTCGCCGTGCGTGGCCTGCCTCGTGGCGCGCTGGTCGAGATCGAATGCATCGCCCAGATCGGTGAGCGCGGCGAGCGGTGAGGGACAGTTGACCCGTCGCGCGGCACCCGCATACCATCGCCGCCTGTTTCCGCCCCTGGAGCTCCACGCATCGTGTTAGCCACCGCGGCCATCATCCTGGCCGCCGGCCAGGGGACGCGGATGCGTTCCCGCCTTCCCAAGGTCCTTCACCTGCTCGCAGGTCGGCCGATCCTTGGACACGTGCTCGATGCCGTGGGGCGCGCCGGTGTCGAGCACCGCGTCGTGGTCGTCGGCCACGGAGCGGAGGAGATCGAGACCTTCCTGGCCGGCGCGCCGAGCGTCCGGCAGGACCCGCAGCTGGGCACGGCGGACGCGGTGCGCGTGGGACTGGATCGTGTGCCGACCAGCGTGCGCCAGGTGCTCGTCACGGTGGGCGATGCGCCGCTGATCCCCGCCGAGCTGTTCGACGCGCTGCGACGGGCGCAGGCCGACGGGGAGGCCGCCATCGCGCTGCTGAGCGCCGAGGTGGCGGATCCAACCGGGTACGGCCGCATCCTGCGTGACGAGCGCGGAGACTCACGGGCGATCGTGGAGGAGGCCGACGCCGATCCCGACGTGCGCGCCATCGGCGAGATCAACGTCGGGACCTACTGCTTCGACGCGGGGTGGCTGCGCGCCAACGTGGGCAACGTGCCGGCCAGCGCCAAGGGCGAGTTCTACCTGACCGATCTGGTGGCGATGGCGGTCGGAGCGGGACGCAGGGTGCGGGTCGTGAGCGCGCCCGATCCAGAGCTAACGATGGGCATCAACGACCGCGTTCAGCTGGCCGCTGCCGAGCGGCTCATGCGTCGGGCGATCGCCGAGCGGCACATGCGTTCCGGCGTGACCATCACCGATCCGGCCACCACCTACATCGACGCGCGCGTCGAGATCGGACAGGACGCGCGGATCGAGCCCTGGACGGTGCTCAAGGGCAACACAGTGATCGGGCAGGACGCCGTCATCGGTCCCAACGCGCAGGTGATCGACAGCGGCATCGGGCCGCGCAGCCTGGTGTGGGCGAGCATTGTCGAGGAGTCCGAAGTGGCCGAGGATGTCGAGATCGGCCCATATAGCCACCTGCGGCCGGGTTGCCGCATCGGTCCTCGGTGCCGGATCGGCAACTTCGCGGAGCTCAAGAAATCGCAGGTCGGCGCCGGCACGCAGCAGCATCATTTCAGCTACCTGGGCGATGCCGAGGTGGGTGAGGACGTGAACGTCGGCGCAGGGGCGGTGACCGCCAACTTCGACGGCGTGAACAAGCACACCACGGTGATCGGCACCGGAGCGTTCATAGGCGTGGATACGACCCTGCGCGCGCCGATCACGATCGGTCCGGGAGCCAGGACCGGCGCCGGGGCGGTCGTGACGCGCGACGTTGCGGCTGGCAAGACGGTGGTCGGCATGCCGGCGCGCCCCATCGAGCTGCGTCGGGGCCGGCGCGAAGCGGTGGCCGCTGGGGAGTCCGGGCATGGCTCGGAGCACGGTGCGGAGCCCGCTGGAGCCGGGGATCGGAACTCGCAACCAGGAGGCGGCGCGCCCCTTTCCGATGCCTGAAGGCGGCGGTGGCGGCAGCGCCACCGGCAATCCGATCCTCGACCTGACGATCGTCATCGTCCTGATCATCGTGAGCGGCTTCTTCGCCGCCTCAGAGCTGTCACTGATCACTGCCAAGCGCCATCGGCTGAGCCAGCTCGCGAGCGAGGGGAATCGGTCAGCTCAAGCGGCGGAACGCCTGGTCGAGGACCCGTCCCGGTTCCTGGCCACCATCCAGGTGGCACTCACCTTCCTGGGGTTCCTGGCTTCGGCGGTTGGCGCGGTCTCGTTCTCCGGGTCGCTGGCGGGACTGATCCGCTTGATCCCCCTGCAGTTCCTGCGCGACGCCGCCTCGACCACTGCCTTCCTGCTCACCACGCTGCTCATTGCGCTGGCATCCATCATCGTCGGCGAGCTCGCGCCAAAGACGCTCGCGTTGAGCTTTGCGGACCGATTCGCGCTGATCGTCGCCCGTCCCATCAGCTTCACCGAACGGCTGCTCAGTCCTTTCATCTGGCTGGTGACGCTCATCTCCGGCTTCCTGGTCCGCGCCCTGGGCGGCAAGGAACGGCCCCAGGGCGGCTACCTGTCCACCGAGGAGCTCAAGCTGCTGGTCGAGACCGGATCGGAGCAGGGCGGCATCGAGGAGGAGGAGAAGGAGATGATCCACGGGGTCATCGAGCTCTCCGAGACGAAGGTCCACGAGGTGATGGTGCCCCGCATCGGCATCCGGGCGGTGGAGGTCAGCGATCCGTTCGACGAGATCCTGGACATGGTCACCCGCGCCGGGCACAGCCGGATCCCGGTCTACCAGGAGAGCCTCGACAACATCATCGGCATCCTGTACGCCAAGGATCTGCTGCCGTACCTGAAGCGCGACGGCAAGGCGCGCGAGGAGATCGACGTCCGATCGCTGGTGCGGCCGCCCGTCTACGTGCCCGAGACGAAGGCCGTTGACGAGCTGCTGCGCGAGATGCAGGTCGCCAAGCGGCACATTGCGATCGTGGTCGACGAGTACGGCGGAACCGCCGGCCTGGTGACGATCGAGGACATCGTGGAAGAGATCGTCGGCGAGATCCAGGACGAATACGACATCGAGGAGTCACTGGTCGAGCCGATTCCCGGGGACGACCTGGTCGCGTTCCGCCTCGATGGCAGGGTCGGAATGGACGACCTGCGCGACCTGTTCGACCTGCCCGACGAGGAGGAGGAGGACGAGGAGGCCTACGACACGGTGGGCGGCTACATCATCCACCGCGTCGGGCGCATCCCCCTCCCCGGCGCGGAGATCCCGTTCCGCGACGTGACCCTGAGGGTAGAGGGCGCCGATTCGCGCCGGGTGAGCAAGGTGATCGCCTCGCGTCCGCGCCCCGCAGAGGAGAACGGCGAGCAGCCGGAGGGCGGCGTGGAGCTCGAAGCCGACTACGAGGGTCGCGAACGGGCGATGCATGACACGCCGGGTGCGGCGCGCACGAGAGGCGAGACCCGGGGCTAGCTCGGCCGCTGCGCCGCGGGCTCGCCAAATGAGCCTTGCCACCGAGGATCGCGGCATCTCGGTCAGGTGGTGTCTCCGCAGTAACCCAGCGACCGAGGAGGGCGTGGTTCTCGGTCCCACGGCTTACCGCATAGAGCATCCGCGGTTGAGGGAGGGCGTAACCCGCGGCGCCGGTCAGACCGCGATCGAGGTCCCGATCAGCGACGCGAGCTCGGCTCGGCGTTCGGGCGCGATGGGCAGGCCAGCCACAGTCTCGAGCGCCCGATCCCGGCAGCGGCGCGCCTCACCCTCCGCGTGGTCGCGGGCGCCGCTCCGCTCCAGGATGGCGATCACCTCCGCGACCTCGGCGTCTCCCAGCAGCGGGTCGACGTCCGGCGCGAAGGCTCCATCGGTCGCTCGGATCCGCGGCGCGTAGATCTTCCGCAGCCGCTCCCGATCCTCATCCGCCGCGTTCTCGAAGGCCCACACCACCGGCAGCGTCTTCTTTCGCTTGCGGACATCGCCCGCGGTCGCCTTGCCCGACTCTTCCGCGCTCCAGAAGGTGCCCTTCACGTCGTCGGCCATCTGGAAGGCGAGGCCCATGTCGTACCCGAAGCGCTGGAATGCGTCGATCGTCTCCTGGTCATCGGTCGCCAGGATGGCTCCCGCCTGCGCCGAGGCGCCCAGCAGCGCAGCGGTCTTCTTGCCGATCATCTCGTTGTACTCGGCCAGCGAGATGTCGGTCCGGCGCTCGAAGCTGATGTCCAGGAACTGGCCCTCGCACAGCGCCAGGCAGGTCTCGTCGTAGATGCGCATCAGCGACAGGACCCGATCCGCACTCACCTTCTCGCCCTCCAGCAGTCGGTACAGCGCCAGCCGGGAGAGGGCGAAGAGCGCGTCGCCGGCATTGATCGCCAGGGGTACGCCCCAGATCGCCCACAGCGTGGGCCGATGCCGCCGCTCCACGTCGCCGTCCTCGATGTCGTCGTGGACCAGGCTGAAGTTGTGTCCCAGCTCAACCGCCGCGGCGCCCGGCAGTGCGGTCCGATAGTCGTCGGTCAGCGCCTGGTAGACGAGCAGCCCCAGCAGCGGCCGGATCCGCTTGCCGCGCGGTCCCTCGCGCTTGTCGATGCCCAGGTGGTAGGCGAGCATCTCGTACAGCGGCCGCGCGTGTCCGTCCCGCTCGCCGAGGACGACCCGCATCTCGTCCTCGATCTCGCCGAGCAGGTCGGTAAACTCGGTCCTGATGTCCACGCCAGAAGGGTACCCGACCTCATGAGCCCCAGGGCTCGCCTCTACAAGACCGAGGGGATCGTGCTGCGCAGCATGGACCTGGGCGAGGCGGATCGCGTGCTCACCGTGCTCACCCCGCGGCTCGGCAAGCTGCGGGTGGTGGCAAAGGGGATCCGGCGGCCGCGCTCACGGCTGGGCGGCGGGCTCGAGCCGTTCAGCGACGTCCAGCTGGTGCTGGCCATCGGTCGGACCTTCGACGTCGTCACCCAGCTTGCCATTGAGGATCCCCACCTGGGGC
>VBKA01000255.1 GCA_005879815.1 Chloroflexota bacterium | reverse complement strand
GTCACCCGGAACAGGGCTGCTCTCCCTCTACGCGGTTTCGCCCGTCCTGTGGCTGGTGGTCGCGGCGAGCAGCGCTGCCGTCGCTCTCGTCCTGGCCCTCCAGGGGTCGCCGTGGGCCTGGCTGGCGGCCGCGGTGCTCATGTTCCTTGGCCCGCCTCGGGTCACCACCTCCTACCTCGGCTTCATACTCGTCGCCGTGGTCGTGATGCTGGAGGAGCGCCGGCAGCTCCGCGCCTCCCGTGCCGATTGACGCGGCGGGTCGCCTCCACTCGCTGCGCAATGCGGACGGCGGCTTTCCGCCCGTCGCTGGCGCGCCTTCCGAACCGGAGCCGACGGCCCTGGCGGCCATCGCACTTGACGATGACGGAGCCCGCGACTGGCTGGCACAAGCGCAGCAGGAGGACGGCAGCTTCCTCCTCGGCCCCGACGTGCTGCGCAACGACTCGGCGACGCCCCTGGCGGCGTTGGCGCTGGCGCCTGGCGCGGCCAGTGACCGCGCCCTCGATTACCTCATCGCGCATCGTGCGCCCACCCTGGGCAACGACCCGCGATTCCCCCATGACCCGGCGACTCAGGGTTGGGGCTGGACCTCGAAGACCTTCGGCTGGGTCGAGCCCACCGCGCGAGGCCTGCTCGGGCTCCGGGTGCTGCGGCCTGCAGCCGGCGAGGCTATCGCAGACGCGAAACGCCTCCTTGCGGATCGGGAGTGCTCCGGTGGGGGCTGGAACTACGGCAACCGCCAGGTGCTCGGCACGAATCTCGAGCCCTATTTGCAGACGACTGCAGCCGCGCTCATCGGGCTCCAGGACCCATCAAATGCGCTGGTCATCCGCGGCATGAAGGTCATCGACCGGCTCTGGCCGAAAGAGCCAGGCGGGCTCGGGTTGAGCATGGCGCTGGCGGCACTGCGCCTCAATGGACAACAACGCCCCACGTTGGCCACGACGCTGGAACGACTGGTTG
>VBKA01000254.1 GCA_005879815.1 Chloroflexota bacterium | reverse complement strand
AAGTCGGTGCTGCTTTGTCGTCGCGCGTCCGCGGACCAGGGCTTCGATGACCGGCAATCCGGCGCTGCGGCCGAGCCAACTCGCAAGCAGGGCGGCCTGGTTGTAGCCACGCTCCCGGCGGCGATCCGGATGCACCGGCACGGGCACGATCGGCAGTGGTCCGCTCACCTCCAGGAGGCTGCGGAAGGCAGGGAGCGCCGCGATGGCCAGTGGCCGCGCGAGGCGCGCCGAGGCGCCGTACTTCAGACGCTGCAGGGCATTGCGGACCGCCGCCTCGTAGCGGAAGGCGGACACGGCGAGCGTCAGTGCCTCGCCCACCACGATGCTCGGATCGGCCTGGACGAAGGTGACTGCGGCCGGGCTCGCTGAACGGAACGACGCCCGGCACGCGTCGCACAGCAACGAGCCAAACCGGCCGCAGCCGGCGCAGGACGGCGGTAGCAGCACGTCGATCAGCGCCATGGCGCAGGATGCCGCACCTGTGCTTACCAGGCCATTAGGCGGCGCTTACTGGCGGGTCCCAGGAAAGGCCAGCCACAGGGAGTGGCCCCGCGGAGCACCATCGGTCCCGATCAGGCGGACAGCTCTTCCAGTCTCAGCTCGTCGCCGACCTCGGTCCTCGTCCCGTCCAGGGCGCCAGCTGGAAGCTCGAGGCAGTCGTGCCCACCCCCGGCGCCCCACACGATTCGCCACGGAACGAGCCGAGGGACCAGCTTCGTCACCCGCCGCTGGCGGTCGATGAAGACGAGGTCGATGGGATAGCGCATGAAGGTGGTGTCGATCGTCGTCGCGCCAGGCAACAGCAGTCCCTCGCCTCTTGCCAGTCGGGGCAGGAGATGGAGCCCGAACACGACCTGGAGAAGCCCGGTTGCGACGCGGCACCGCTCGGCGAGAACTGTCCCTCGCTCCTCATTCGTGACCCGGATGACGCGCGCCATGGCACGTGATGCTACCGGGCGCGGCGACGCCCCGGCCAGAACATCGGACCGGGGCGCCCTTCCAGCCCCTGGCAGGGTGGACGGGGTGGCCTTTCCCGGCGCCTGGTCTAGGTGCCACAAAGAGGTCTCGTCGTGGCTGCTAATACAAGAGACCCCGGTCCGATCGGACCGGGGTCATTCAGGATGTGGTGGCGTGCCCTACCTGATGAGTTGGACACCCACCTGGGCCGTCCCGGGGTTCGGCGGCGGAGCCGCGCTGACCTCGCCGGAGCCTGACAGGATCGTGAACTTGCCCGCCAGGCATGACGTCGCCCCGTTCCCCGTGTCGCATATCGGCTTGTCCGTCCCGTTGGTGAACGCGCCGTGCACCAGCGCCGGGCCGTGGTTCTGGCAGTCCGCGTCATTCGTCACCCCAGCGGGTCCGCAGAAGGTGAACGTGGCCATCTGAGCGACGTGGTACCACTGGTTCGACCCGTTGCCGCCAAGGTGACCTGGCGGGCAGTCGTTGACGCCGGGACCCGTCGGCTGGGCATCGCACGTGTTGTCGAACTGCGGGAAGCTGACGGCCTTGCCGTCATAGGCGCGGAGCGCGTCCTCGACGTTGCTATCGTTGACGTTGCCGGTCGACGTGATGTAGTACCAGCCCGGCCACTTCATGTACGGATTGCTCGGCGTGGTGATCGCGTCTACCAGCTCGGATGAGCCGCCTGCGGTGGGCGTCCAGTCAATCCAACCCACGTTCCCTGGGCCGTTCTTGCAAAGGGGCAGCACGTAGAGCTGGCCCGTCACGTAAGGGGTCGGCGGGTTTGCCGGCACAGGATTATTGCTGCCGTCGCAGGTAACGGTGGTCACCGGCACGGTCACCGGCAGGATGAAGCAGCCGGAAGATGCCGAGCACGTATCGACCTTATATCCGGCTCGGGCGGTGGCGGTGGCCGTGGTCGTGAGTTGACCGACTCCGACGGCACGCATGAGAAAAGTGTTGAACGTCTTGGAGCCCACGCTGCGCACGCCCGCGGCGTTCGGCGGAATCGTTCCAACAATTCCCACGATGGCGGCACCGTTGCAAGAGCTTGGGTTGCCAGTGGAGACGCCGGCAGATGTAATTGGCTGTCCGGCCGCGTTCGTATAGCACGCGGAAGGGTTTCCGATGCCGTTGGCCTGGCCGGAGGCGTTCACCGCTGAACTCACATTGGCGTCGGTACGCGCCGGCGAGACGCCCGCCACGTTCTCTGCGAGCTGGAGCGCACCGGCTTCAGCAGCGGCATCAGCCGCGTTCTGCGTCGTGCGTTGCTGGCCCCAAGCGAAGCCTCCATCGATCACCAGCCCGACCAGGGCGACGATGACGAGCAGGGATCCAGCGACGATGACCAGGATCTGGCCTCGGTCATCGTGCGAGCGG
>VBKA01000250.1 GCA_005879815.1 Chloroflexota bacterium | reverse complement strand
CGCGGACACTGGCCGGATCGGCTCCTGATGGGGATCTCGCTCATCTTCTATTCGTTTCCTTCGTTCTTCCTGGGACTCATCCTCATCTTCTTCGTCATCATCAAGTTGCAGCTGCTGCCGTTCCCCTCGTACGTATCGCCGTTTGATAACCCGGTCCAGTTCCTGCAGACGATGATCCTGCCCTGGATCGTCCTCGCGAGCCTGAACGCAGCGTTCTACATCCGTCTCACCCGCAACCAGGTGCTCGAAGTCTTCGGCGAGGATTACGTCCGGACCGCCCGCGCGAAGGGCCTGCCGGAGCGCGTGGTCGTCGTCAAGCACGCCCTCCGGGCGGGGCTGACGCCGATTGTCACGGCCGCCGGACTGGACCTCGCCTACCTGCTCGGCGGCGCCATCATCGCGGAGAACATCTTCAGCCTCCCCGGACTCGGGTCGCTCGTCGTCAGCTCCGTCATCAGCTCGGACCTCCCAATGATTACGGGGATCACCCTTCTGACAGCAACGATCATCATCGTGGCGAACCTGGTCGTCGACCTGCTCTACGCAGTAATCGACCCGCGGGTGAGGGTCGGGTGATCTCGCCCGCCGCGTATCTCGAGCGGCCCTTCCTCTCCGTCACCGACCTTTCGGTGGCGTTCCCCACCGAGGACGGCCTCGTGCGCGCCGTCGACGGCGTCTCGCTCTCGCTGGAGAAGGGGAAGACGCTCGCGATCGTCGGCGAGTCCGGCTCGGGCAAGAGCGTCACCGCGCAGGCGCTCATGGGCCTGATCAACCGGAAGGCCGCGAAGGTCACCGGCGAGATCTGGATCGACGGACAAGAGCTCATTGCCATGCCGGACGACGAGGTCCAGGAGCTCCGCGGCAACGAGCTCGCGATGATCTTCCAGGATCCGATGTCCAGCCTGCATCCGTTCTATCGGATCGGCGACCAGATCGTCGAGGCGATTCGGGCGCACCGTTCGATGGGGCGCTCATTCGCGCGCCGTGAGGCGATCGAGATGCTGCGCCACGTCGGGATCCCGGCCGTCGAGCAACGAGTCGACGCCTATCCGCACCAGCTCTCCGGCGGGATGCGTCAGCGCGTGATGATCGCGATGGCGCTCATCAACTCTCCGCAGCTGCTGATTGCCGACGAGCCGACCACGGCCCTGCAGATCTTGGAGCTGATCCAGAGCCTCCAGGCCGAATTCGGCACCACCGTCATCCTGATCACCCACGACCTCGGAATCGTGGCCGACGTCGCCGACGACGTGGCGGTCATGTACGGCGGCCGGATCGTGGAGCTTGCCCCGACCAAGACGCTGTACGACCGGCCGGAGATGCCCTACACGCTGGGGCTTCTCTCGTCGATCCCGCGCATGGACCGCGAGCCGACCGACCGCCTGGCACCCATCCGCGGCAATCCGCCGTCGCCCATCAAGCTGCCCAAGGGCTGCGTCTTCCAGCCACGCTGCAACTACTTCGAGCGGGTGCCGGGTGGAGCATGTCTCACCGTTCGCCCCGAGCTGCTCGAATCCGAGCCGGATCACCTCGTTCGCTGCCACCTGCGGCACGAGGAGCGGCAGCAGATCGCGCAGGACGTCTTGCACGCCCTCTCTGCCGAGCCGGCATGACCACCAACGGGACCGACATTCTGGATGTCTCGGGGCTGCGCACCTACTTCCCGGTGAAATCCCGCGGAATCATCCCGCGCACCGTCGGGCAGGTCAAGGCGGTGGACGGCATCGACCTGACGCTGAATGCCGGGGAGACGCTGGGACTCGTCGGCGAGAGCGGTTCGGGCAAGACCACCGCCGCGCGCTCCGTCCTGATGCTGGTTCGCCCCACCGAGGGCAAGATCCAGATCGAGGGGCAGGAGATCACGGGCCTCTCGTCCAAGGCGCTCGTACGCATTCGCCGCAAGGCGCAGATGATCTTTCAGGATCCCTACAACGCCCTCAACCCGCGGCACACCGTGGGAGGCATCATCAGCGCGCCCTTCAAGGTGCAGGGAGTGGAGCCGAAGGGCGGGACGCGGGGCGCGGTCATGGAGCTCATGGAGCGGGTCGGCCTGAACCCGGAGCACTACAACCGCTACCCCAACGAGTTCTCCGGCGGCCAGCGTCAGCGGATCGGGATCGCGAGGGCCATTGCCCTCCGGCCAAAGCTGATCGTCTGCGACGAGCCGGTCTCGGCACTCGACGTCTCCATCCAGGCCCAGATCCTCAATCTCCTCGGCGACCTGCAGCGGGAGTTCGGGATCGCATATCTCTTTGTGGCGCACGACCTCTCCGTCGTCCGACAGATCTCCCACCGCGTCGCCGTCATGTATCTCGGCAAGATCATGGAGACCGCGCCGCGGCAGGTGCTCTACTCGGCACCCCTCCATCCATATACGCACTCGTTGCTGTCGGCGGTGCCGATCCCGGACCCCAAGCGCCAGAAGCAGCGTCGTACCCGCATCGTGCTCCACGGCGACCTTCCGAGCCCGATCGACCCGCCCAGCGGCTGCGTCTTCCGGACTCGATGCTTCCAGGCGCAGGAGCGCTGCGCCGTCGAGGTTCCGGCCCTCCGCGAGGTGGCACCGGGCCACATGATTGCGTGCCACTTCCCGATCGAGGCCAAGGACCTGCCGGCGCGGGTCGAGGTGGAGGACGTCGAGGAGGCGCAGGAGCCCGCAGCCGCAGGCACGGCAGGCGCGGCATCCACGCCCACGCACTGACGCCCTTTCGGGCGAGGCCGGCTTCGAGGCAGAGCCTGAGCGGCGAGGGGGCACTCGGCAGGCTGTAGACTCGGCCTCGTGGAGGTCCGGATCGCGCTCGCCCAGCTGGCCCCGCACCTCGGGGATCTCGATGCGAACCTCGCGCTCGTCAACAACCGCCTGGCGGAGGCCGTCGCCGCGGGCGCCGACCTCGCCGTCTTCCCTGAGCTGGCGCTGACCGGCTACCTCCTCCAGGACCTGGTCCCCGACGTCGCGATGCGCGCCGACGATCCGCGCCTGCTCGCCATCGGCGCGGATGCGCCGGGCGTGTTTGTGGCAGTGGGGTTCGTGGAGGAGACGCGGGCTCGTCGGTTCTGCAACAGCGTCGCCCTGCTGCGCGGGGGCCGGATCATCGGTCTGCACCGCAAGGTCTACCTGCCGACCTACGGCCTCTTCGATGAGGGCCGCTTCACGCGGGCCGGCCACCAGATCCGCGCGACCGAGGTGGGGGATCCGCTCCACAAGGTGGGGCTGAGCGTGTGCGAGGACTTCTGGCACCCGTTCCTGCCGATGCTCCAGGTCCAGGATGGCGCGCTCCTGCTCATCAACGTCGCCGCTGGGCCGGCTCGGGCGCCCGGAAGCGCCGCCGGGCTGGCCGCCATCGGCAGCTGGCACAAGATGCAGGAGACCTACGCCCTGCTCGGGACTGTGGCGATCGCCTTCTGCAACCGGGTCGGCAACGAGGAGGGACTCACCTTCTGGGGTGGCTCACGCCTGCTGGGGCCCGATGGCTCGGTGCTGGCCGAAGCTCCGCTCTACGAGGAGGCGCTGGTGATGGGCGTCCTGGAGACCGATGACCTGCGTATGCAGCGCTACAGCCTGCCGCTGGTCGGCGACGAGCGGCTGGAGCTGGTGCGGCGCGAGGTCGACCGGATCGTCGCGGAGCGTGCGGGACTGCCCCTCCCGCCGGACCTCGATTTGGATGCCGAGAGTGCCGCGCTGCCGGGGCCTGAGCTGGACCGCGAGCTGGACCGCGAAGTCGAGCGCGCGTGAGCGCCAGGTCGGTTCCGGCCGAGCTGCCGCCCCTGCCACTGATCGAGCCGGCGACCACCGCGGATCTCATCGTCGCCTTCATCTCCTCCCAGATGGAGCAGACCGGCTTCTCCAGGATCGTGGTGGGGCTGTCGGGCGGCGTCGACTCGGCGACGGTCGCCTTCCTGGCCGCGCGCGCCGTCAGCGCGGGCAACCTGCTGGCTGTCCGCATGCCGTACCGCACCAGCTCGCCAGCCTCCGAGACCGATGCGCTCCGTGTCGTCCAGGCGCTGGGTTGCCGCACCGAACGCGTCGAGATCACGCCCATGGTGGACCCGCTGCTCGGACTGATGGGCGATGCGCAGGGCGACGCCGCGCAGGTCCGGCGCGGGAACGTCATGGCGCGCCAGCGGATGATCGTGCTCTACGACAAGTCGGTCGAGTTCGACGCGCTGGTGGCGGGGACCTCGAACAAGACGGAGTCGCTCCTCGGCTACACCACGCAGTACGGCGACGCGGCGTCGGCGTTCGCACCCATTGGCGACCTCTACAAGTCCCAGCTGCGGGCCGTGGCCGAGCACCTGGGCGTGCCGGCCGAGATCGTGACGAAGCCGCCATCCGCCGACCTGTGGCCAGGCCAGACCGATGAAGACGAGCTCGGCCGCACGTACGACCACCTCGACCGCACGCTGTTCGCGCTCGTGGACCGCCGGTGGACGGTCGAGCGCTGCGTGGCCGCCGGCCTGGACCGCGACCTGGTCGAGTGGGTCGCCACCCGCGTGGCGCGCATGGAATACAAGCGGCAGATGCCTGCGGTGGCCAAGATCAGCCTCCGCACTCCCGGCATCGACCATCTCTATCCACGCCGACGACCAGGTTCGCGCCGATAAGCGATCGTGAACCCCGCGATAAGCCCTGCCGCGTAGTGTCGTCCCCGAGCGACCGACTCGCCCCGGTGCGCTGGAGCCCGTGAAGCGGGCAGGAGGTATCGGGATGAACAAGGTCATGCTGGTCGGCCGGTTGACGCGCGACCCGGAGCTGCGCACGTTGCCGAGCGGCAA
>VBKA01000253.1:2553-3099 GCA_005879815.1 Chloroflexota bacterium | reverse complement strand
TGCTCACCTCACACCGCCTCGGCGCGCGCCTCCTCCCGCCCGCGGCGCCACTCCTCCACCCACTTGCTGGCGGCGATGGTCGCGGTCGTCGCATCCCCAACCGCAGTGGTGATCTGGCGCGTGAGCTGGCTGCGCACGTCGCCGGCGGCGAAGATGCCGGGAACGCTGGTCATCATGGTCATCGGGTCAGTCAGGTAATAGCCAGCCTTGTCATGATCGACGTGGCTGTCCACCAGCCTGGTGTTGGGGATGAAGCCCACGAAGATGAAGATCCCTTCGACGTCGAATGTGGAGCGCGCGCCGGTGACCACGTTGCGCAGCGCCAGGTTGCGCACCTTGTCGTCGCCCTCGATCGCCTCGACGACCGTGTCGAGGAGAAAGTCGATCTTGGGGTTCTTGCGCGCCTCGTCGAGGAGGATGGGCTGGGAGCGGAACTCCTGGCGCCGGTGGATCAGGGTCACGCGGCTCGCGTACCTGGTCAGGAAGATGGCCTCCTCCACCGCGGCGTCTCCGCCTCCGACGACCGCGAGGTGGACGTCACGAAAG
>VBKA01000253.1:0-2531 GCA_005879815.1 Chloroflexota bacterium | reverse complement strand
GGATTCCCGCCTGCGGTGACGATCACCGCCGGGGCGCGGTACTCGCCATTCGGCGTGTCGATGCGCTTCGTGCCGTCCGGCTCGACACGGATGCCGTTGACCTCGGAGCTGACCAAGGTGGCGCCAAAACGCACCGCCTGCTCTGCCATCACCTCGGCGAGGTCGATGCCGAGGATCGACTTGAACCCTGGGTAGTCCTCGATGAGCTCGGTGTTCAGCAGCTGGCCGCCGGGTCCCTTGGCCTCGAACAGCACGGCTCGGTCCATGTTGCGGCCCGCGTACAGCGCCGCCGTCAGCCCGGCGGGGCCGCCGCCGATGATCGCGATGTCGTAGTCGCGGTGTTCAGCGTCCATGGTTCACAGTTTTCCTACACGACAACGATACCCAGAGGCGGGTCCGATCACCCGCTGCGGCTCGCCAGCGACATCAGCTCGGTGAGCACGCGCGAGACCGGGATCGCGTAGGAGTCGGGCTGGGTAGGGTCCGCCAGGGTGACGATGCCGACCACCTGGCCGGTGCCGTCGAGCACCGGGCCGCCGCTGTTCCCCTGGTAGACCCGCGCGCCCTCGAGGCGGAGCATGTCGTGGTACACGGCCGGCGCTCCGGCTGAGGGGCTCTCGCCGTGGCTCAGGGGCACGTCCTGGTGGAGCTGGATGATCTGCTCTGCGGTCATGTCCACCTCACCCGTGGCCCGGCTGGAGGCCAGCGCGATCACGTTCAGCGGCACGCCGGTGATCGCCTCGTGGCCGACCGCCAGCGGCGGGAGCGCGAACCCGTCCGCGGATCGCACCACCGCGATATCGACGCTGGGGTCGGTGCCCAGCACCACGCCGACGTGCACGTGTGCTTGCCGGTCCGTGATGCGCACGGTCAGCTGCCCGGTGACCACGTGGGCGTTGGTGACGAAGTCGCCGTGACTGTCGAACAGCCAGCCCGTGCCCAGCGCCTCGGCGTTGGGGAGCACCGCCTCGATGGTGACCACACGGCTCAGCGACTGGCGCCCGACGTTGGTGAGCGGCGTGGGCATCGGCGTCGGTGTGACCGCGGCCGGTGGGGACACCGGTCGGAGCGAGGATGTGTCGATGTGCGCGACGTGCGAGGCGACCAGGAACGCGACCAGCCCGGCGGCGACGAGCAGTCCGAGTCCTACCACGGCCCGCACCAGGGCTCCCTGCCGGAACGCGGGCCGACCACCGGAATGCACGACATGGCATTGTGCCCGAGCCGTCTACCAGCGCTGAGGCTGGGCCAGGCTCGTGTCGAGCACCCCTGCCTCGGCGAGGCGGCGCACCGCCCGGGCCCGGTGCGACACCCGGTCCTTGTCGGCGTCGCTCGCTTCCCCGAAGGTCGTCCCCAGATCACTGGACAGAAAGCCAGGGTCGTAGCCGAAGCCGCGCTCGCCCCGCGGCTCGACGAGCTCGCCCAGGCACTCGCCGCGGGCGGCCACGGGCTCGGCTCCGGGTCGTGCCAGCGCGGCCACACACACGTAGCGGACCTGCGGCTCGTCGGGGCAGTGGCGCCGGACCTCGTCGAGCAGACCGAGCAGCCGCTGCCGGTCCGTGGCGAGCTCTCCGAGCCAGCGCGCTGACGCCGGGCCCGGCCAGCCCCGCAGCGCGTCCACCTCGATCCCGCTGTCGTCCGCCAGCGCGTGCAGGCCGGTGGCGCGTTCCACCGCGGCGGCCTTGGCGAGCGCGTTCTCCAGGTATCCGGGCCCCGGTTCCAGCAACTCCTGGCCAAAACCAACGTCGTCGAGCGACACGACGCGCCAGCCGAGGAGCGCCGGCAGACGCCGGAGCTCGGCAACCTTGCCGGCGTTGGTCGTCGCCAGCACCAACCGGGGCGGCGGCACCGCGTCGCGCACCGCGGCGCCCATCAGCCCGCGCCGGTCAGCGCCTCGGCCTGCAGCTCGAACAGCCGTTTCAGACCGGTGCCGGCGAGCTCCAGCAGGCGGTCCATCTCTTCGCGTGAGAATGGCTCCTGCTCCGCCGATCCCTGCAGCTCGATGAACCGTCCATCCGCGGCGCCGACACAGTTGAGGTCGGTGTCGGCGGCGGCGTCCTCCAGGTAGCAGAGGTCGAGGCGGGGCTCGCCGGCAATGATTCCCGCGCTCACCGCAGCCACCGGCCAGCGCAGCGGATCGTGCCGCAGCAGCCCGGCTTCGCGAAGCCGCCCGACGGCAAGCGCCAAGGCGACGTAGCCCCCGGTGATCGAGGCCGTGCGCGTGCCGCCGTCGGCGACCAGCACGTCGCAGTCGATGATGATGCTGCGTTCGCCGAGGTGGTCGAAGTCCACGCCGGCCCGCAGGCTGCGACCGATCAAGCGCTGAATCTCCTGGACCCTGCCGTCCACGCGGCCGCGACGGCCGTCGCGTTCCGTGCGTGTCTGCGTGCTCCGCGGCAGCATCGAGTATTCGGCGGTCACCCAGCCGCGCCCCGTGCCCTTGCGAAACTGCGGGGTGCGTTCCTCCACGGTGGCCGAGCAGAGCACGCGCGTCTCGCCCATGGCGATGAGCGCACTTCCCTCCGCGTACG
>VBKA01000252.1 GCA_005879815.1 Chloroflexota bacterium | reverse complement strand
CAGGACTTCGGCTTCGGGCCGTTTCGCAAGTACACGGCCACCGACATCCACGCCGAGATGAAGGCGCTGCGCGACAACGGCGCAGACGGCTGGATGATCTGGAACGCCGCGGCACGGTTCACCATGGGAGCGCTGGGTCCACCCCGGGCGGGGGAGAAGGCCGGCCCGATGACGAGCGCGCCGTCAAGCGTTCCGTCCGGTCCGCCGGCTTCCACCTCGCCTCCAGCCAGCCCCTGAGTGCGCCTCGTCATCCAGCGGGTTCTACGCGCCTCGGTCCGGGTCGGTGATGAGCTGGTGGGCGAGATCGGGCCCGGAGCACTCGTGCTTGTCGGGGTGAGCCACGCGGACACGCCCGACCTCGCGGCGAAGATGGCGGATAAGCTGCTGGCACTCCGGTACTTCGAGGACGCCACCGGCCGCACGAACCTCGATCTTCAGGCGATTGGCGGGGAGCTGCTGGTGGTCAGCCAGTTCACGCTCTATGCGGATCTCCGCCGCGGACGACGCCCGGGCTTCAGCGACGCGGCGCCGCCGGATCGTGCCGAGCCGATCGTGGATCGGTTCATCGGCCGGCTCCGCGAGGGCGGCGCCAAGGTCGCGACCGGGCGGTTCGCGGCGGCGATGGCCGTGGACCTGGTCAACGACGGGCCGTTCACCCTGGTGCTCGACTCGGAACTTGACCTCGGGCTGGGCCAGGGCGCCGGGGCTCCGGTCGCGTAGCGGCGGTCAGACCTTCTGCAGGGTCCGCCGGCAGCGCGAGCAAGCGAGGACGCGGACCTGGTGTCCGCCTCGCTCGATGACCGTCGGCTGCAGGTTCGGCAGCCAGCGACGCAACGCCCGCTTCCTGTTCATTCCGACCGACTGCGGGTTCCAGCCAGTGATTGGCTTCTTGCCGCAGATCGCGCACTCACGTGCCATGACCTGACCTTGCGCTCCATGCATGAATGAACCGGCCCGCCGATCGGCGGTACCGGAGCCGCTGGATCGTAGCACGCTACGATCGGCCGATGCAACGAAGCCACCGGTGAACGCTTCGCCCGTCGCCGAGGAATCCCTCCCCGAGGATCGGCTCGACCTGCCGATCGCCCGAGCCGTTCCGGAGGTGACGCGTGGGGCTGCGACGCTCCGTCGGCTCGGCATCCACACTCCGCGTCAGGCGCTCTTCTACCTGCCCTTCCGCTACGACGACTTCAGCGATCTCCGGCCGCTGGGCGACCTCGTGGCGGACGAGAAGCAGTCGGCGAAGGTGCGCGTCACCGACGTGAAGGTCGAGCCCGGATTCGGCCGGCGCCCGCAGCGGGTAATCGCCCAGCTGGCGGACGACACCGGCAGTGCCGAGGCGATCTGGTTCGGGCGACGCTTCGTCGAACGTCGGCTGCGCCCGGGTGACGAGCTGGTGGTGAGCGGCAAGGTCGCGATGCGCGGCTGGCGGCCGCAGTTCGTGTCACCCGACTTCAGCCCCGCCGGCACCGCGTCGGTCCACACGGGCCGCATCGTCCCGGTCTATCCGCTGGCTGGGGGAGTCACCCAACGTCGCGTCCGCGAGCTGCTGGCCAGGGTGCTTGGCCGCAGCCTGCGCAATGTCCGCGATCCGCTGCATGCTGACGAGCGATCGGGCCTGCCCGACCTGGCCGCGGCGCTGAAGGCGGCTCACTTCCCGGACGATCCCGGCGAGGTGCGTCCCGCACTTGATCGGCTGGCGCACGACGAGCTGCTGGCCTTGCAGCTGGTGCTCGCCCAGGCCCGCGTGGCGCGTGGTGGCCAGCGGGCGCCACGCATTCCGGTCGCCGCCGAGGAGCTTGCCACGCTGGAGGAGGCGCTGCCCTTCGGGCTGACCGTTGACCAACATGTGGCCAACCAGGAGGTGATCGCCGACCTGGGAGGCGAGCAGCCGATGCGGCGGCTGCTGCAGGGCGATGTCGGGAGCGG
Organism: Chloroflexota bacterium; assembly: GCA_005879815.1. GTDB lineage: Bacteria > Chloroflexota > Limnocylindria > QHBO01 > QHBO01 > CF-82. The sequence continues at coordinate 871 of VBKA01000252.1, read as the reverse complement.
CAAGACAGCGGTGGCCGCGGTTGCCCTCGCGGCTGCCAGCCGCGCCGGCTGGCAGGGGGCGTTGATGGCGCCTACCGAGATCCTGGCCCGGCAGCACCATCGCGGCCTGGCGCCGCTGCTCGAGGCGCTGGAGGTTCGCTCAGAGTTCCTGTCCGGCGGCCTTTCACCCGCCCGCAAGAGGGAGATCCACGCTGCGATCGAGGCGGGCGAGGTCCAGGTGGTGATCGGGACCCATGCGGTGATCAGCCGCGGGGTCGTCTTTCGGCGGCTGGGGCTGGCGGTCGTCGACGAGCAGCACCGGTTCGGGGTGAGCCAGCGGGCTGCGCTTCAGGCCAAGGGCGATGCGCTCGAGCCCCACCTGCTGGCCCTGACCGCAACCCCCATCCCGCGCACCCTGGCCCTCACCTTCTACGGCGACCTGTCGATCTCCACCATCCGCCAGATGCCACCCGGCCGCCAACCAATACGCACCGAGATTCGCGATCGCGGGGCCCTTCCTCGCATCGAGGAGTTCATCGCGGCCGAAGCCGGCGCCGGCCACCAGAGCTTCGTGGTTGTGCCGCTTCTCGCGGAGAGCGAGGCGATGAGCGCGGCATCCGCGGAGGCCGAGGCCGCGCGCCTCGGCGAGGCGCGTGGGGCTGGTGCACGGCCAGCAGAAACCCGACCTGCGTGACGCCACCATGGCGCGGTTCGCAGCAGGAGAGCTGGACGTGCTGGTGGCCACGACGGTGGTCGAGGTCGGCATCGACGTGCCGAACGCATCGGTCATGCTGATCGAGGACGCCGAGCGCTTCGGGCTCGCGCAGCTGCATCAGCTGCGGGGTCGGGTGGGCCGCGGCCCGCATCGGTCCTTCTGCATTCTGCTGAGCGA
>VBKA01000251.1 GCA_005879815.1 Chloroflexota bacterium | reverse complement strand
TCAAGCTGGAGGGTGCGCGCCAGGCACCCGTCCCGGATTTCATCCCGCCCATGCTTGCCACGCCGGTTGATGCGATCTTCAGCTCGCCGGATTGGCTCTTCGAGGTCAAGTGGGACGGGTATCGCGTCGAGTCGGTCGTCCGCGAGGGACGCGCGCGCATCTGGACGCGAAACCGGAAGGACGCGGCGACCTACTTTCCTGACCTGGCCGGGCCTGCCCCATGGATCCAGGCGCGCGATGCGGTGGTTGACGGCGAGGTCGTGGCGCTCGACGAGCACGGCCGGCCATCGTTCAGCAGGCTGCAGGAGCGGACCGGCCTGCGCGGGCTGGAGATCGCCACCGGTCGACGACGGCCAGAAGCCAAGCCCCTCTCCGGCGAGGAGCGCGCCGCCATTTCGCTCGTCTACTGGGTCTTCGACCTGCTCTACCTGAACGGCCAGTCGCTGCTCAACGTCCCGCTGCACGAGCGCAAGGCGCTGCTGCGCCGCGTGCTCAGGCCCGATTCGATGGTCCACTTCGCGCCACACGTCGAGGCCGACGGCGAGGCGTTTCTCGAGGCCGCACGCGAGCAGGAACTGGAGGGGGTCATCGCCAAGCGCCGGGACAGCGCCTACGAGCCGGGGCGCCGGTCCCGCGCGTGGCTGAAGATCAAGCTCCGGCGGGAGCAGGAGCTGGTCGTCGCTGGCTGGCTCGAGGGAGAGGGCACGCACAAGGATCTCGGCTCGCTGGTCGTCGCCGTGAACGAGGACGGGCACCTGCGGCACGCGGGCCAGGTGGGGAGCGGGATCAACACCCGCACCCGTCGCGAGCTCCTGACCTCCCTGCGCGAGATCGAGCGTGCGGACGCAGCACTCGACCCAACCCCGCGGCTGCCCCGCGTTCACTGGGTCGAGCCGCGCATCGTGATTCGGGCGGAGTTCGCCGAATGGACCCGCGATGGGCTCGTGCGCCAGGCGGCCTTCAAGGGCATCGAGATCGGGAAGGACGCGGCCAGCGTCGTTCGCGAGGACGCGGGACCAGTGCGCCGGGTGCTCGGCGACGGCCGGCGGCCGGCCCCGATGGAACGGCCTTCAGGTGGCGCGGGCGCGGCGCGCCCGAAAACGTCGCGGCGAGGCGTCACCGATGATCCCCCTCCCCGCGCAGATCCGGAGACCGGCGACTCGACTTTGGATGACGAGGAAGCGGTGGCAGCGACCCAGGAGGAGCTGGCAGCCCTTGACGAGATGGACAAGGGCGGTGAGTGGCGCGTCGGTGGCGAAACGGTCCGAGTCACGAACCTCGACAAGGAACTCTTCCCGGCTGACCAGGAGCGTAGGCTGCCCGCGCTCACCAAGCGAGACCTCATCCGCCACTACGTGCGTTGCGCGCCGGTGCTGGTGCCCTATCTGCGCGATCGCGGCGTCACCGTCCTCCGCTACCCGAACGGCGTGGGGAAGGGCGGATTCTGGCAAAAGGATCTCCCCGGTCACGCGCCCGCGTGGGTCCAGCGCTGGACGTATCACCACTCGCAGGAGGGCCCCAAGACCTATCCGGTCGTGGATCGGGTGGCGACCCTGGCCTGGCTGGCGCAGGAGGCGGCCGTGGAGCTGCATCCCTGGACATCGCCGGGCGATCACCCGGATCAGCCCAGCTACGCGCTGATCGACATCGATCCTGGGCTGGAGACGACCTGGATGGACGTCCTCGTCCTGGCGCGGCTCTTCCGCACCGCCCTCGGGCACCTGAACCTCCTTGGCCTCCCGAAGGTCACCGGCAAGCGCGGCATCCAGGTCTGGATCCCGATTCGACCGGGATACACCTTCGACGACACCCGCAACTGGGTGGAAAGCCTGTCGCGCACGGTAGGCCGGCTGGTTCCGGACCTGGTCAGCTGGGAGTGGTCCAAATCGGCCAGGCGTGGGCGCGCCCGCCTGGACTTCACCCAGAATGCCTCCATCAAGACGCTCGTCGCGCCGTACAGCGTCCGCGCCGCGGCGGGAGGGCCCGTCTCAGTTCCGATCAGCTGGGACGAGCTTGACGATCCGAAGCTGCGGCCGGATGGCTGGACGATCCGCACCCTTCCCAAGCGTCTGGGAGAGGTGGGGGACCTTTTCGCGCCGGCGCTTAGCCGCACCCAGGTGCTGCCCGAGCTTGCCTAGCCACCTCGGCT
>VBKA01000039.1 GCA_005879815.1 Chloroflexota bacterium | reverse complement strand
GAGGATGGGCACCACGATCTCGCTGCGCGTGCTGGCGAAGCAGGCGAGGTAGCGCGGATCAGCCGTGACGTCGTCCACGACCTGCGTCTGGCCTGAGGCAGCCGCCGCCCCGCAGATTCCGGTTCCGATGGGGATGCGCGTATGTTCGGTGGCCTCGGGGCCGATCCAGGGACCGAGCACGAGATCTGTACCGCTGGCGTCGACCCAATAGATGCCGACCCAGTCGTATTGGGGGAAGCGCTCGTGCAGCTCCTCGACGGCTCGCTGGACCGCGGCCTCGGGGCCGGGGGCTTCGGCGATCGCCTGGCGGACGACGTTCATCGCGTCGCCGTGAGCGACGGGGCGCTCCTCGACGACCGGATGGCTCACCGCAGGCTCACTGTCGGCTGGCCGGGCTGGCTGCCCATCGGTCCGCCCAGAGGTCGATGGGCCCGATCGCCCGCCGCAGGTCCGCGCCCTTCTCGGTGAGCGAATATTCGACCCAGGGTGGGACCTCGGAGACCATCCGCCGATCGATGAGGCCCTCGTCCTCGAGCAGCTTGAGACGCTGCGAGAGCGTCGCGGAGTTGGCGCCTCCCAGGGCATCCTGGAGCTCGCAGAAGCGCTGCGTGCGGTCACCCAGCGCGTGGACGATGCGCAGCACCCATTTCTGGCCGAGCGTGTTCAGGGCGGCGGTCGCGGCGCTCTCCGCGCGAAGGGCGGCTGCGCGCCGCTCTGCCCGCGAGCGGACATGCGCGGCGGAGGTCGTCTGCAGGCCGGGGTCCATAGGGCGGCAAACGGTATCACCGGCCCTTTGGAGGGTCAACCGACGCTGCTCGCGCCGGGCCGGCCCGTGAAAGCGTTCGGATCCGGTGGGGCGACCGAAGGATTTGCTCCCCGCCGAGCGACTAACTGCCGATGACAATTCAGGCGCGTCTGGGGTCGGAGCGGGTGAGCTTGAGCGCGATGATGGCGGACCAGGCCGCATTCAAGGTCTGGTACGAGCTGGCTGTGCCGCGAGTCTACCGATACCTGCTGGTCCGTTGCGGCGGTGACGCCGATCTCGCGGAGGAGCTGACGCAGCAGACCTTCGTCGAGGGGATCCGACGGAAGGCGACCTTCGACGACCGATCCGACGCTGTCACGTGGTTGTGCGGGATCGGCCGCCACAAGCTGGTCGACCACTACCGCCGATCCGGTCGTGACGCCCAGCGCCAGGTTCGCATCGTGTCCGACTGGTCCGCCGGGCAGTCCGAGGCATGGTCGCGGCACGAGCTGCAGTCTGGCGTTCAAACCGCACTCGCCCAGCTCCCCGGTGAGCAGCGCATCGTGATGGTCCTGCGCTACCTGGACCAGATGCCGGTCCGCGACATCGCATCCACCATCGGCCGATCCGAAAAGGCGACCGAATCCCTCCTCTCGCGAGCGCGCGACGCCTTCCGTCGCGCCTATGGAGTCCAGACCGATGAATGATGAGCAGCTGACCCGTCTCTTCCGCTCGCTCGACGAGCAAGCGGAGCCCGATGCGGCTTTTGCCGATGCCCTGTTCGCTCGCCTGGAACGCGAGGCACACCTCGGCGGCCGCCGCCGCATGTCAGGAACGTGGGCGCTGGTCGCCGCGGCCCTGTTGCTGGCGGGAGCGGTGGGGGCGGCCGTGGCGGTCGGCAGTGGCCTCCTGAAGCTGCCCTTTGTCGTCGTCGTAGCCTCCGAGACTCCGGAGCCGACGAGCACGCCGTTTGCGAGCGCGTCCCCGATCCCCAGTGAGAGCGCCGCGGCTTCGCCCACGCCGACGCCCGTGGTCATCCCCGAGCCGACCTACCTTGACCGACTGGTCGCTACCCCGGATGGATTCCTGGCCGTCGGCTCTGCGCCCGGGACAAACCCACCGACGTCGGCGGTCTCAGTAATCCTGCGAGGGAGCCCAGACGGCATCACGTGGCAGAGCATGGATGCGACTCGCTTCGGCACTGTTGTCGACATGGCCGTCGGACCGTCGGCCTGGATTCTGATCTCGAACACGCGCCCGGACCTGTCCGGCGACTGGGTCGTCTGGCGCTCGACGAATGGTCAGACCTGGACATCCAATCCCGCATGGACGTCTGACACCATCACCTCCCCGCTCGCGGTCAAGGCCGGACCTTCGGGCTTCGCGATTACGGGCGGCTCGTTTGCCAAAGCGCTTGGTCGTTCCGATGGCGCCGTGTGGACCTCGCCCGACGGCGTGCGCTGGACGCGCGCCCCCATCAGCTTGGGCTACACCGGCGGCTCCGCCGTGGTGCTCGACAACGGCTTCCTCGCCTACCAGGGCTGCTGTGGCGACAGTACCGCGGTCTTCGCCTCACTGAATGGCGTGAACTGGGAGCCGGCCTCGTCCCCACCCGGCCTCTCCGGGACTGAAGAGATTGCCGGGTTGCTTCATGTCGGATCCAATCTGGTTGCGGTCACGTGCAATCAGGTGCCCGACGGTGCGTGCAATGTGTCGACAGGGCGCCTGGAGGGATCGGCTGGTTCTTTGGCCATCCATTGGCAGGCCGATGCCGGAGCAACCCAGGAGCTGCATGGCTACACGGCGACGGCCAGCACCGGAGCGACGATCGGCGGATTCATCTTCGGCTACGACCTAGCGACCTATGCCCGCCTCGTTTTGAGCTCGCACGACGGCCTGAGCTGGAGGCGAACCGCCCTCGCTGCCGATGCCTTTGGCGGTGGTCTGCCCAACCTCATAGCTGCCGGCGGGTCAGCGGCGGTCGGTATCGGCTGGACCGATACGACGCCAGCCGGAGTTGGTCGAGATCTCTGGCGATCAACTGACGGGATGACCTGGTCCCTCGTCTCGGCGCCGTTGGTGCCGCCCGCGCCGCAGGTGCCCGGCGGCGCCTGTCCGCCGGCGCCGACGACTGTGCAGCAGCTCGTGGACATTGGCTCCGTCAAGGCCGCGGCGTGCTACGGCACCCAGTCGCTGACGCTGCAGGGCTTCAGCAGCAACTGCGGCGGGTGCGGTGGAACCGGCTTGCCGCAGATGAAGCCAGACTGGATGTCAGGCGCCTACGGCTACGGCGCCTGGTACATCAGCCCGCAGGACACCAAGACAACGGTGGAGGCTACGCGTATCGCGGTCAATCTGCTGCCCTCGGCGCACCTCACTCCGCCAGGCGAGGGGGCCCCCGTGATCGTCACCGGTCATTTCAACGACGCCGCAGCGCAGGAATGCCGGATCGTCCCCAGCCTCCTCGGCAGCGAGCTTCTGCCTACCTCGGACGCCATCGGGATGTGCGAACGCTCATTCGTGGTGACAGCTATCAGGAATACTGGAAGCTGACCGCCTGTTCGTTGACGCGCCCCAGGAAGTCACCGAATTGCGGCCGCCAGTCACTGGACAGTGACCGTCATGTTCATGGTCGAATGGATCTTGCAGGTGACGTTGAAGGTCCCGGCAGTTGAGAACGTCACGGTCTCGGATTTCCCAACGGGCAGGTTCTTGTCGAAGAGGGGATTGGCGTCCGGCTTTCCGTCCTTGCCGTTCGTCAGCGTGTGATCCACGGTGTCGTTGTTCTGGAACGTCACCATCGTGCCGGCTTTGACGGTCAGTGAGGTCGGGTCGTAGGCCAGCCCGACGATCTTGACGACGGTTCCGCCGGAGGCGGCTGCGCTTGACCCTGTGTTCGCGCTGCAGGCCGCCAGGATCAGGCCAACGGCGACGGCTATCCACATGGAGGGGCGCGAAGACGGATTCCGGTGCGCGTGCATCGGTTTGGCTCCTTTCGAGATCGCTTGGCGAGCGGTGGCGAGCCTTTGCAGCAGGTTGCCGAATGGCCTCGCACCTGCAGCATCTACGGGCGTGGTTTCAGACGTCAAGCTCATTTGACGCACCTTTCGGCAAGGTCGCATAGTGCGGGAGCACCCACTCCGAGAGCCCGCTTCAGCGAGCATGCCGCAGACGACCATCTACGCGTCCCCCCGATCGGTTGGCGCGCCCCAGGAGCTCCCACCGGCGGTCGCCACCCACGAGCTGGCCCGGCTCTTTGGCGGCAACCCGGCGCTGGCCGGCGTCACCCTGAGCATCCCTGCGGGGCGCTGCGTCCAGCTGGTCGGCCCCAACGGCGCAGGCAAGACCACCCTGCTGCGCATCCTGGCCACGGCGATCCGCCCCTCCTTCGGGTCGGCGGCGGTGGACGGGCTGGACGTGGCCACGCATCCGGAGCTGGTCCGCTCGCGCATCGCCTACCTCTCACACGCAACCGGCCTGTACGACGACCTGACCGCTCGCGAAAACCTCGCGTTTGCGGCGACGATGCTCGGCCTTGATCGCAGTAGCTCGGATCAGCGGATTCGCAACGCGCTCGACGAGATCGGGCTGACCGAGATGGCCACCCTTCGGGTTCGGGGCTTCTCCGCCGGCATGCGCCGCCGCCTCGCCCTCGGACGGGTACTCCTGGCACGGCCCAGCCTGGTGCTGCTGGACGAGCCGTTCGCTGCGCTGGACGCAGACGGCATTCAGCTGATGGAGCGCCTGCTGGACCGATGGCACCGGTCCGGCGTCACCGCCCTCGTGGCTTCCCATGCCACCGAGCACATCGCCGCGCGCGCGGATGCGACCGTGGAGCTGGAAGGCGGGGTCATCGCACGGGTGTCCGGCGAGGGTGTGATCGCGCGACCGCCGAAACGCGAGCCCACGGCTGGTCGCGTCATCGAGGTCGCACCATGACTGCGCTGCGCCGCAACGCGACCATTGCCTGGGCCATCGCGCGCAAGGACGCGATCGCGGAGGTGCGCGGCAAGCAGGCAGCCGTCTCGACCCTCACCTTCGCCGCGGTGGTCCTGCTCCTGTTCGGTTTCGCCCTGGGTCCTGACCCACGCCGCCTCGCGGATGCCGCCCCCGGCCTGCTCTGGCTCGGCCTGGTGTTCGCCGGCCTGCTCGGCGTCGGGCGCTTTCATGAGCTGGAGACCGAGGACGGGGCACTGGAACAGCTGACCCTCTATCCCGTCGATCGGCGGTCGATCTACGCCGGCAAGGCGGCCATAGGCGCCCTGGCCATGCTCGTCCTGGGGGCGCTGTTGGTCCCGCTGGTCGCGATCCTGTTCGCGGTGGAAATCGTTCGGGCGCTGCCGGTCTTGTCACTGACCGTCGTGCTGGGAGCCATCGGCTTCGCCGCTGTCGGGACCTTCTATGCCGGGGTCACCGTCCGCATGCGGGCACGCGAGGTGATGCTGCCGCTCCTGGTGCTGCCGATCGTCGCGCCCCTGCTGCTCGCGGCCGTCAAGGCCACCTCCGCGGCGCTCACAGGCGATCCCCTTGGCGAGCTGCCGGCCTGGCTGGAACTGCTGGCCGGCTTCGACGTGGTCATGCTCATCGCCGGCGCAGGCACCTACGGGTTCCTGCTGGAGGAGTGATGAAGACCCGGATCCTGGGTGTCGCGGCGCTGCTGGCGGTGATTGCGGCTGCCCTGTTCGGCCTCTATGGCGTCCCGGCCGACCTCAACCAGGGGGATGCGCAGCGGATCATGTACCCCCACGTCGCGTCGGCCTGGCTGGCCTATCTCTCCTTCGGCGTCACCGCCCTGGCAGGCATCGGCTGGCTCATCCGCCGCGACCTGCGCTTCGACGCGGTGGCCGTGGCTTCGGCCGAGATTGGGGTCCTCTTCACGGCGCTGGCGATCTGGGGCGGCATGATGTGGGCGAGGCCGGTGTGGGGTGTCTTCTGGCAGTGGGAAGACCCGCGGCTGACGACTACCGCCCTGCTCCTGGCGCTGTACGTGGGCTACCTCCTGCTTCGACGGCTGTCCGACGACCCCGCTCGCCGCGCAACCAGGGCCGCGGTGGTCGGCCTGGTCGCGGCCGTTGACATCCCGATCGTCCATTTCAGCGTCATCTGGTGGCGGGGCCTCCACCAGCCTCCGACGTTCCTGTCTCCCGACAAGATCCTCCACCCGTCGGCGCCGCTTCCATTCGTGCTCGCCCTGGTGGGCATGCTCGGCGCCTTCACGCTGGCCTGGACCTGGTTGCTGATTCGTCGCTACCAGCTCGCCCGCGCGGAGCTTGCCCGGGAGGATGCGGTTCGCGGTGGTCTCGTTCGCAGGGCGAGCGCTGCGGCGGCGAGGCCCGGCGTGGCGGCGAGGCCCGCTGCGGCGGCGAGGCCCGGCCTGCCGGCCAGCGACGATGGCGGCACTCCCCAGCCGAAGGCTCCGGCCGAGGCCACCCAGTGAGTGACGTCGGATTCGTCATCGCCGGCTACGGCGTGATCCTGGGCGGACTGGCCGCGTACGCCGCCCTTCTCCTGCTCCGCCTGGCCCGCGAGCGTCAGCACCGGCCACCCGGCGACAACGGGGCATGACCTTGGTCCGACCGCTACCTCGACCGGCGAGGCGCCGGTTCCCATGGGCTGTGCTGATGGGGGTCGCGATCATCGCCGCGGTGATTGGCTACCTCGCCTTCAGTGAGGTCGGCAAGGCGCTCGTCTACTACCTCACGCCCACCGAGCTGCTGGCGAAGGGCGAGGCCGCCTTCGGTGAGACCGTCCGTCTTGGAGGGCTCGTCAAACCGGGCAGCAAGCACGGCCCGGACACGAACCTGTGGTTCACGCTCACCGACGGGACGACCGACATCCAGGTCCACACCTCCGTCGCCCCACCCGCCCTCCTGAAGGAAGGCGCGGGAGCGGTGGTCGAGGGTCGCCTGGGCGTCAACCATGGCTTCGAGGCCACGCAGGTCGTGGTCAAGCACGACGAGAACTACGTGGCGCCCACGAACGGGGCGGTGCCCAGCCACGTCGCCCAGCCCGGGAGCTAGCCGGACCGATGCTTCCCGATCTCGGCCATGCCGCGATTGTCGCGGGGCTGGCGTTGAGCGTGTACGCGGTGGTGGCCTTCGTCCTTGCCGCGCGACGGCGTGACTCAGCCCTCCTCTCGAGCGCACGCCGTGCCGTGTACGCGAGCTTCGGCCTGGCGGCCTTGGCTGCCGCGGCGATGGTCGTGCTGCTGCTCACCCACGACTTCAGCGTGCTCTACGTCGCGCGCAACAACGCCACCACCACGCCTCCCTTCTTCAGCGTCATCTCGCTGTGGGCCGCCCTCGAGGGCTCGATCCTGTTCTGGACGTTCCTGCTGACTGGCTGGGCGAGCCTCGTCATCTGGCGAACCCGTGGCCGCCATAGCGCGCTCGTCCCCTGGGCCGGGGCGACGCTCGCCTCGATATCCACCTTCTTCTTTGCGGTGATGACCTGGCCGGGAAATCCCTTCACGCGGGTCACGCCGGTCGCCTCGGAGGGTCCCGGGCCCAACGCCCTGCTCCAGAACCACCCGTTCATGGGACTGCATCCGCCGCTCCTGTACCTGGGATACACGGGGTTGGCGGTGCCGTTCGCCTTCGGCATCGCGGCGCTCATCACACGGCGAACCGACGAGGAGTGGCTCGGGATCGTGCGCAGGTGGACGCTGGTTCCGTGGATCTTCCTGACGCTGGGCATCACCGCAGGCGCCTGGTGGAGCTACGCGGTGCTCGGATGGGGCGGCTACTGGGCCTGGGACCCGGTTGAGAACGCCGCGCTGCTGCCGTGGCTAACCGCGACTGCCTTCATCCACTCCTCGATGGTCGCCGAGCGGCGCGGCGCGCTGCGGATCTGGACCTCCGCCCTGGTGATCGCGACCTTCTGCCTGACGTTGCTGGGGACATTCCTGACTCGATCCGGCGTCATCGCCAGCGTCCATTCATTCACCCAGTCGGCGATTGGTCCGTGGTTTCTGGCCGCCATCGCCATTGCGCTGACCGGTTCCCTGGGACTGCTCATCTGGCGCTTGCCCGGCCTGGTGGGCAGCGAACGACCCGCCGCGCCGGTGAGCCGCGAATCCGCCTTCCTCCTGAACAACGTCCTCTTCCTGGGCATCACCTTCGCCGTCCTGTTCGGGACGCTTTACCCACTGGCCGTTGAAGCTCTTTCCGGAGACACGGTGAGCGTCGGCGCCCCGTGGTACGACCGGGTCAACGCTCCGCTCTTCCTGCTCCTGCTCTTCCTGATGGGCGTGGGTCCCGCCCTGCCGTGGGGCGCCGCGAGCTGGGGATCCGTGCGAGATCGGCTTGGGGTGCCCGTGATTACCGGGGTGGCAGGGGTTGTCGCCAGCCTTGCCCTGGGGATGCGCGGTGTCGCGCCGCTCGCGACAATCGGCTTCGCCCTTTTCGTCGTCACCATCCTGGCTGACGAGCTCGTTCGCGGCGCCCGGTCGCGGGCACGAACGCGAGGCGAACCCGCCGCGCTCGCCGCATGGCGGCTCGCCACCAGAAATCGGCGCCGTTATGGCGGCTACCTCGTGCACGCCGGGATCTGTGTCATGGCAGTGGCCATCGCGATCAGTGCCACCCAGGGCCAGGACGCGACGGCCACGCTGCGGCCGGGCCAGGCGATGCAGGTCGGTGGCTACACGCTCACCTACCAGCGGCTCGTCCAGGAGCCGCTGCACGACGATCCTCGCGTGATGGAAACCCGTGCTGAGGTGAGCGTCGCTGGGCGCCAGTCGGGAACGCTGGCCACCGCGCTGCGCAACTACCCGAGCTCGACCACGCCCATCGCCACCCCATCGGTGCAGACCAGCCTGGGCGAGGACCTGTACGTCACGCTCCTGAGCTTCGACCCCGCCAGCAGCACGGTCACCCTGCATGCCCTCGTCAACCCGCTGGTCGTCTGGATCTGGCTGGGCGGTGGCGTGGTGGGCGTGGGTGCCGTCTTCGCTATCTGGCCTGACCGACGGCGTGTGCCGGTGGCGGCAGCCGTAGCCGTGGGGCCTGTGGCGATCATGCCTCCTATCCGTGAGCCCATGCCGGACTCGGCGGCGCCATCGGTCCAGGTCGAGAAGGCATGAGCGTGCGGGCCCTCCGCTGGCTGCTCGTGCCGATCCTCGTCGTCCCGTTGGTGCTGCTCCTGCTGCACGGCTTCGGGCGCGACCCGCAAGCGATTCCGTCGAGGCTCATTGGCAAGGCGGTGCCGACCTTCAGCCTGGTCACCCTGGATGGCCGCACGGTGACGTCGACCGAGCTCCGCGGGAGGCCGGTCCTCGTCAACTTCTGGGCGAGCTGGTGCATCCCCGCCTGCGTGGAGGAGCACGCGGTGCTCCTCGATGCCGCGCGCCGCTACGGAAGCTCGTTGCAGATCGTGGGCGTGCTCTACCAGGACACGCCGCAGGGGGCGCGGACCTTCGGAGCCCGATATGGCGAGCCGAGCTGGCCGACGCTGCTGGATCCGGACGGGCGGCTGGCCTTGGACTTCGGGGTCACTGGTCCACCCGAGTCGTACCTCGTCGACGGCCAGGGAATCGTGCGCTTCAAGCAGTTCGGGCCGCTCACGCAGGCCGTCATCACCGACCAGGTGGGCCGCCTGCTGAGCGCGGCTGTTGGCGGCGGTGGGTGAGGATGGACCGATGATGCGGATGTACGCCTTCCCGGTTGCGCTCGCCGCGCTCCTGGCGCTGGGCGGGCTGGTGGCGGTCATGGTCCTGCGTCCGGCCATCCCAGCCAGCCGCGCGGAGCTCGCCCGCCAAATCGCGGCAGACCTGCGCTGCCCGGACTGCCAGGGCCTGTCGGTCGCGGACTCGAGCTCGACTTCGGCGGGGGAGATCCGGCGGGAGATCGACGCACAGCTGAGCGCTGGACGCTCGCCAGACCAGGTCCGGCAAGGCTTCGTGGACCGATACGGCGAGTGGATCCTGCTCAGCCCCACCGCTCTCATCGCGTGGCTGCTGCCGGCGGCGGTGCTGCTGGCGGGTGTCGGAGCCCTCGCCTTCTGGATCTTGCGCGGTCGCGCTCCAGCGGTCCAGCTCGCCGGGCCTGCCGTGT
>VBKA01000240.1 GCA_005879815.1 Chloroflexota bacterium | reverse complement strand
TTGGCTTCAATTGTTTTGGGCGGACCTGTTGCGGCCGCGATTGTTGGCGCTCTAGGGACGACAGACTCGCGGGAACTCAGGGGCCAGGTACCGTGGTACGGCACTCTCTATAACCACGCATCGGTCGTCATCGCCGCCGTCTTCGGTGGCGCGGCATACGTGTCGCTGTTGCGCATAGCTCCACACCAGAACGTGGTTGACGCGATCTGGCAGTTCCTGGCGCTTGTTAGTGGCGCGGCCATCTTCTACCTCATTAACTGGACACTCTCCGTGGCGGCTGTGAGTGCTCGTACTGGCGTATCAATGCGCGCTGTATGGGCATCGGACCTGGGCGGCGTCGCGGTCAACCTAATCGGCCTTGTTCCGCTGGCGTGGTTGATGGCGCAGATTTATCTCCTGCCGAACGGGATGGGCTGGTGGGCAACCCTCCTGTTCGTGGTGCCGTTGTTTACGACGAGGCTGGCGTACCACCGGTACGTCGAGACGCGCGAGATGTTCGAGCAGACCATTGGCGCGCTGGCGAATGCGGTGGACGCCCGCGACCGATATACGCGGGGCCACTCCCAGCGGGTAAGCCACATCGCGGAGGCCATGTGCCGCGTGATGAACATTGCGGAGCCGGAGATCGAGAAGATCAAGTGGGCTGGCCTGCTCCACGACATCGGCAAGATCGGGATTCGGGACAACGTGCTCCTCAAGCCAGGCCCGCTGGACCGTGAGGAGCGGATCCTCATGAACCAGCACCCGGCCATTGGGGCGGAGATCGTGGCGCCCGCCCAACAGCTCGCCCCCGAAGCCCCGCTCATCCGCTATCACCACGAGTGGTTCAACGGGTCCGGCTATCCCGACGGCATCGAGGCGCTCGACATCCCGCTGGGGGCCAGGATCCTGACAGTTGCGGACGCCTACGAGGCGATGACCTCGTCCCGTCCTTACCGCCTGACCCCGCTCACCCACGAGCAGGCCGTTGGCGAGCTCGAGAAGTTCACCGGCATCCAGTTCGACCCGGAGATTGTGCCTATCCTGGTTGGCCTGGACCGCGAGATCCTGGATCGGCCGCCGGACCGTCCGGACGAGCTGCCGACCATGCTGCATGCGGACGATCCGCGCGACGGATCCGGCGCAGGCTCCAAGACCGATGTCGGGAAGGCGGCCGCCGGGGCCCTTACGCCCGAGTCGGCATCGGCTCTGAACACGGCCCAGCTGCCATCGGTCCACAAGGGGAATCCCCCGAGGCGGGCACTCGCCTCGGACGATGTTCCTTAGCGCGATCGTGCTGGCGCTCCTGGTCGGAGCGCTGGCAGGGGGCGGAGTACCGAGGCTGGCCGAGCTTCGCCTCAAGTGGCTCTGGGTGCTTGGCCTGGCGCTCGCGCTGCGCGTGGCCGCGTTCGCTGCCCGACAGTGGGGAATCGACCAGCAGCTGCCGATCGGTGCCTTCTTCGTCCTCGACTACCTGCTGATCTTCGTCTGGCTCTGGGGAAACTGGCGCGTCCCCGGTTTGCAGGTGGCGGCCGTCGGTATCGGTCTCAACACGCTGGCCGTCATATTCAACGGCGGCCAGATGCCGGTCTGGACCGGTGCTCTGCACGCGGCCGGATTGGGTCCCGCGGACCTGGGCAACGACCCGTTCCACTTCCTGATGAGCACCGCAAGCGTGGCCGACTTCGTGCGCCGCGGCGGCATCTTCGGCGACGTGGTGCCGTTCCCGGTCCCCTACCTCCGCGACGTGGTGAGCATTGGCGACGTGCTGCTGGGGCTGGGCATCTTCTGGGCGATCGTCTCGTCCATGACCCGTCCCAATGCGCCGGTGCGAGCGACCGTGGCGATCGCCAGCAATCCATTGCGCCCGACGACCGCCGGCGAGTTTCAGACCGGTGTCGCGTACGCGGGGGCGTTCGCACCTCCGCAGTTCGCGCCTGCCGGACCGATGGGGACGCCGCCCCTCGCGGCGCCGGCCGGTGACGCAGGCGTGGCGATCCCGGCGCGCCCCGGCGCGCCCCGGCGCGAGCGAGCCCAGTCGCCGTACCTCCGCCTTGCGCGCAACGCCAACTTCTCGCTGCTGTGGGTCGGCCAGCTGGTGAGCCTGTTTGGGGATCGCGTCCACCAGGTGGCACTGGCCTTCCTGGTTGCGGCGCGGGGCAACCCGCTGGAGGTGGGGATCACCTTCGCCATGACGGCGGTGCCGAATGTGGTGCTCGGCCCGCTCGCCGGAGCGCTGGCGGACCGATGGGACCGGCGACTGACGATGATCGGCTGCGACATCATCCGCTCGGGGCTGGTCCTGCTGGTGCCCATCGCGGCGCCCATCGACATCCG
>VBKA01000248.1 GCA_005879815.1 Chloroflexota bacterium | reverse complement strand
TTGCGCTCGTCGCCGTACTTACGCTGGAGCTCGCCGAGCTCGTCCTTGATGACGACGAGCATCTTGCGCGGGTTGGCGAGGAGGTCCTCGAGCTCGGCAATGAGCCGGATCACCGACTCGTACTCGTCCTCGATCTTCTTGCGTTCGAGGGCGGCGAGCCGGCGAAGCTGCATCTCGAGGATGGCGTTCGCCTGCGCCTCGGACAGCTTGAAACGGGCGATCAGCGCGCTGCGCGCCGCGTCGACGTCGGCCGCCGCCCGGATGGTGGCGATCACCTCGTCCAGATTGTCGAGGGCGATCTTCAGGCCCTCGAGGATGTGCGCCCGCTCCTGCGCGCGAGCGAGGTCGAACTCGGTGCGGCGGCGAATCACCTCGCGCCGGTAGGCGATGTAATGCTCGAGCATGCGCTTGAGGCCGAGCGTGACGGGCTGACCGTCGACGAGGGCGAGCATGTTCGAGCTGAAGCTGGTCTGCAGCTGGGTGTGCTTGAAGAGCTGCTGCATGACGGTGTGTGGGCTGCCGTCGCGCTTCACTTCGACGACGATCCGCATGCCGCTCCTGTCGCTTTCGTCGCGAATGTCGCTGACGTCGGTGATTCGGCGGCTGCTGACCAGGTCGGCCATCTTCTCGATGAGCGACGTCTTGTTGACCTGGTACGGGAGCTCCGTGACCACCACGGCCATCCGTCCGGGACGGACCTCCTCGAAGGCAACCTGCCCGCGGATGATCACCCGTCCGCGGCCGGTGGCATACATGTGGCGGATGGCGTCCTGCCGCTCCTTCTCGCCGGTCACCGTGTTGCGCACGTCCTCGAAGCGGAAGATCGTGCCGCCGGTGGGGAAGTCTGGACCGTGGACGACCTCGCAGAGCTCGTCGGCGCTCATCTCCGGGTTGTCGATGAGCCGGACTACCGCGTCGCAGATCTCAATCAGGTTGTGCGGCGGGATGTTGGTGGCCATCCCGACCGCGATCCCGGACGACCCGTTGATGAGCAGGTTTGGGAGACGCGCCGGGAGTGTCAGAGGTTCGCGCAGGCGACCGTCGTAGTTGTCCTGGAAGTCGACGGTGTCCTTCTCGATCTCGGCGAGCATCTCGTCGGCGATGAGGGCCATGCGTGCTTCCGTGTACCGCATGGCGGCGGGCGGGTCGCCATCCACCGAGCCGAAGTTCCCCTGGCCGTCGACGAGCGGGTAGCGCAGGCTGAAGTCCTGGGCCAGCCGCACCAGCGTCTCGTACAGGGCCAGGTCCCCGTGCGGGTGGTACTTGGCCATCGTCTCGCCCACCACGCCGGCGCACTTGCGGTACGCGCTCGTCGAGCGCAACCCCATCTCGTGCATCGTGTAGAGGATTCGGCGGTGGACCGGCTTCAGCCCGTCGCGGATGTCCGGGAGGGCGCGCGCGACGATGACGCTCATCGCATAGTCGATGTACGCGGAGCGCATCTCGTCCTCGATCGCCACGTCGCGGATCGTTCCGGCCTGCTCGTTTGCCATGGCTAGGTTCTCGTTGCTCCTCGCTCAGGTCCGATGGGCCGATCTGTCGCGTTTGTCGCTATTCACGGCGTGCACCAGCCGCCGGGAGCTCGATGGGCATGCCGTACCGCTCCTTCAGCTCGCGCTTTTCGGACGGGGTGGCGCCCAGGAACCGACCATCGGCCTCCGCGATCAGGCGATCACCCTCGCCGCGAACTTCGCCGTGCACCTCGTAGATCCGTCGCTTGCGGCTTTTGACGCGGGCCTCTGCGATGAGCAGCTCGCCCGGATTTGCCGGTGCGCGATAGCGCAGATGCATCTCCGCGGTCACCGCCCAGGAGTCGTAGCTGGATGGAGCCCAGGCCATGACCTCGTCGAGCAGCGTGGCCAGGATCCCACCGTGGATCTTGTCCTCCCAACCGACGTAGTCGGCCCCGGCGCGCCATTCGGTGCGAGCAGTGCCATCGCCGAGCTCGATCTCCAGGCGCATCCCGATCGCGTTCTGGCCGCCACAGGCGAAACAGTTGTGGTCTGCAAAGGCGTAGCGTCGCCCGTCGCGGCCCTGGATGACCCGGCTGGCCCTGCCTTCTTGCCCTTGGGCTGCAGCACCCTTTCCAGCCGCGTCCCGGATTGCCGAGCTCACCAGCGATCGTCCTCCTCGTCCTGCCAGCCCAGCCCATCGTCATCGTCACGGCTGGGGCGGAGGCAGTGATCGGCGATGGCCAGCGCAAAGGCGTGGCTCACCGCGTAGCCGTCTCGAAGCAGGTTAACGGCGTCACGGCGCTCCCCGACGCCGTTCGACTCGAGAAGCTCGCACCATTCCTCGAGCGAGCGGCCGGTCTTGCTCGGCACCTGGCGAATGTCGGCGACGTGTCGTGATGGCATTGGCGTGTGCTCGTTCGGCCCCCGTTACATCAGATGTCGAGATTGCGGACCTTGCGGGCCTCGCCCCGGATGAAGTCACGCCGCGGCTCGACCCTCTCCCCCATGAGCGTGCTGAAGACCTCGTCCGCCTCCCCGGCATCGGCGACCTCCACTCTCAGCAGCGTG
>VBKA01000239.1:2795-5087 GCA_005879815.1 Chloroflexota bacterium | reverse complement strand
CCGATGGGTCGGATCATGCCCGCCCACTCCCCCTCGAACGCGACCTCGCGCCCGGCGTCGACGCGGACCAGCCGAACGATCGAGTCGATCGTCTGTCCCATTGCCTTCGACACGTACCGATACCGCGCCCCAATCGTGCCGGGTTGGCCCTCCACGAGGGTGGACGTCTGCATGTCGCCCTGCCAGCGCGGCCAGTTCTCGAGGTCGGCGAGGAAGGCGAAGACCTCCGAAGGCGGGGCCCGAACGATGCCGCTCACGGTGACATCGACCATCAAGAAGGATGATACGCGCCGCCCCCTTAGACGCCACGAACGCGCCCTTCCATAGCGGAAATGCGCGGTTCCGTCGCGCGAGGTCATGGCAGACGCAGGTGGCGGCGGCGTCTGGGATGCGGATCGACATCCCGCGCTAGGTACCCTCTGCCGGTGACATCGTTCCGTACGCTGCTGGAGGCCGCGCCTGGGCGCCTGGCGCAAATTGGTGCGAGTCCCCAGGACGACGTGGAGACTCGCCAGCGCAAGGCGCTCCTGGTTCTCATCTCCGTCCTGATCCTCCCCATTTCGCTGCTGTGGGGCAGCCTGTACCTCGCCTTCGGGTCTCCCGTCGGTTACGTGCCCTTCGCGTACTTCGCCGTCCTGGTGGGTGCCATCGGAGTCTTCTCGCGCACGCGAGATCTCGCATGGCTGCTGCGCGTCAACCTCGTCGACATCCTGCTCGCGCCAACGCTGTCGATGATTCCGCTGGGCGGCTTCCTCGCGGCGGGGGGCGTCGGACTGTGGGGAATCCTGGCGCCGATGGGTGCGCTCGTCTTTGGTGGGGTGCGATCGGGCATTCGCTGGTACGTCGCCTTCGTGGCCGTTTTTCTTGGATCAGGCATCGCGGGCGGCATTCTGGGCAGCGCCTCCACCCTGCCGGCCTGGTTCACGAGCACGATGCTCGCGCTCAACGTCGCCGTCGGCGGGACGATGGTGTTCACGCTCCTGGCGCTCTTCGCCAAGCAGCGACAGGACGCGCTGTCGGCCATGAAGAGCGCTCAGGAGCAGGCGGAGAACCTGCTCCTGAGCATGCTGCCCCGCTCGATCGCCGAGAGGCTCAAGGCCGAGCCCCAAACCATCGCCGACCAGTTCACGTCCGCTTCGATTCTGTTCGCCGACGTCGTCGACTTCACGCCGCGCGCCGAGCACCTTCCACCTGCCCAGGTGGTAGGCATGCTCGACCAGCTCTTCGGCTATTTCGACATCCTGGCTGATCGGTACGGACTCGAGAAGATCAAGACTATTGGCGACTGCTACATGGTCGCAGCAGGGGTCCCATCACCTCGGACCGACCATGCGCGTGCTCTTGCACTCCTGGCGCTCGACATGCTCCAGGCGGTGCAGTCGCGCGGCGGCGTCGGTGACCTCGGGCTGGAGCTGCGCATCGGCATCAACTCGGGCCCGGTCGTGGCAGGAGTCATCGGTCACAAGCGCTTCCTCTACGACCTGTGGGGCGATGCCGTAAACACCGCGAGCCGGATGGAGTCGCAGGGGACGCCGGGTCACATCCAGATCACCGGGGCGACCCATGAGCTGATCGAGGACGAATTCGTCTGCGAGCCCAGGGGAACCGTCACCGTGAAGGGCAAGGGTGAGATGGAAACCTGGTACCTGGTCGGGCCAAAGCCAAATCCCCGTTCGACAGCAGGCCAGGATCCAGTGACCTCGGTGGCATCCGAGAACCGAATCGTGTCGGCCGATGTCTAGAAACGAGCCTGACGAGGAATTACATGATCTGGCGCGAGTTCGAGGACGCGGTCCCTGAGCTGGCTCAGCTGGGGCGGGGCCGCTTCGAGGCGACTCGCGTCGCCCTGCTCGGGACCCTGCGGAAGGATGGTTCCCCGCGAATCAGTCCGATCGAACCCTATCTCGTGCTCGATCGCCTGCTCCTCGGGATGCTCAGCCGCTCCCACAAGGCGATTGACTTGATCGTTGACCCGCGCTGCACCCTTCACAGCTCTGTGTCCGATGTCAACGGCTCAGAAGGAGAGTTCAAGATCCAAGGCCGAGCTGTTCTCATCACCGACGAGACGGTGCTCAACGGCGAGTATCAAGCTTGGTGGCACGAGCCGGATGCTTCAGAGGCCCGCGTCTTCTCATTGGACATCGCGAGCGCGGCGCATGTTGGCTGGGACATCACGAAGGGCGAAATGACCGTCCTGCGATGGAACGTGAACTCGGGACTCGAGAAGGTGGTGCGCGGTTACTGAGCGTGACACCGCCTGACCGCCGGGTATGAGGCGATAGCGACCCAGCC
>VBKA01000239.1:0-2678 GCA_005879815.1 Chloroflexota bacterium | reverse complement strand
CTTCGTAGCCGGTCTGCCCATCCGTGAGCAGGAACGATCGTCCGTTGAGGAGGCAGCCTAGCTCCGGAGGGTGGCTGTGGACACACGTCCTCCCTGATGGCGTAGCGTTTGCATCGTGAGCCGGGAAGTCGAGGACCTGAACCGACGCCTGCTGCGCGCCCGCGACGCCATGGACCGCGCCTACGCCGAGCCGCTGAACGTCCGCGCCGTGGCTGCCGTGGCCCATATTTCCGAGGCGCACCTCAGCCGCACCTTCCGCGCCGTCTTCGGGGAGACACCGCACCGGTACCTGCAGCGGCGACGCGTTGAGCGCTCGATGTTCCTCCTCCGCGAGACCGAACGGAGCGTCACCGACATCTGCTTCGACGTCGGCTTCTCCAGCCTGGGCACCTTCAGTCGCACGTTCCGGGAGATCGTCGGCGAGACCCCGTCGGGCTACAGCAAGGGGCATGGACCGATCGTGGCGCCTCACTGCGTGCAGCTGGCGGCCATGCGGCCGCGGGTCGTGGCGAGGGTGGCGATGCAATCGAGCAGTTTTGGAGAAGCCGCCGGTGCGGCTGCGCCCTAGGATCAGGACCAACCCCCATGAACTCCCACAAGTGAGGATCGCCATGATCAACAGGCTGAACGTCACCTCCATCTATGTCCTCGACAAGGAGGAGGCGCTCGACTTCTACGTCAATAAGCTCGGGCTCGAAAAGGGCAATGACGTCCGGCAGGGTGACTACCGCTGGCTGACGGTGCGCGTTCCCGGCAACCCGGAGCCCGAGGTCTCCCTGGAGCAGCCCGGCCCACCGCTGCACGATGAAGCTACCGCTGCGCAGCTCCGCGAGCTCATCACCAAGGGCGCCCTGGGCGGGCTCGTCTTCATCACGGATGATGCCCGGGGCCTGTACGAGACCCTTCAGGCACGCGGCGTCACCGACTTCACCCAGGAGCCCACCGAGCACTTCTACGGTATCGACATGGGCCTGCGCGATCCCTTCGGCAACCCGATCCGGATCCTGCAGCAGGGAAAGGTCGCCCAGGAGGCGACGGCCTGACCGATCTCTCGAAAGGAGCCACTCCTATGCCCGATACGAAGACGCCGACCAAGCGGACGAGCACGGCAGGCAAGGGCGCCAACGTCTGGACAGATGAAGAGCGAGCCGCGATGCAGGAGAGCGCGCGAGAGCGCAAGGCGGCCTCCAGACGCACTCCGGATGAGGAGCGCGCCGAGGGCTTGCGCGAACTGCTCGAGAAGATCGCCGACATGCCAGAGGCCGATCGCGGGATGGCGCAGCGCATCCACGCGGTCGTCTCGGAAAACGCGCCAACCCTCGTGCCGAGGACCTACTACGGGATGCCCGCATATGCCAAGGACGGCAAGGTCATCTGCTTCTTCCAACCCGCTTCGAAGTTCAAGGTGCGGTACGCGACGTTCGGCTTCCAGCCCGACGCGCGCCTCGACGAAGGCGCTATGTGGCCCGTTGCCTTCGCGCTGACGGCGTTGACCGCCAGCGAAGAGGCAAGGATCGCGGCGCTGGTGAAGAAGGCGGCGGGCTGAGAACCTAGCTCGCCGCTTGCCTCGCCCTTGGCGAGATCGTCGGTCGGGACGACGCGTTCCCGCATGATGCCGGATGAACCATGTTATGAACCTGAAGCTCTCTTAAGTCGCGCGCCCTTCCTCGAACGCCTCACCAAGAGCGAGGGGAGTCAAGCTACTGGCTGGCCCGTTCTTCGGAGGGCTTGGCGGACTAGCGCGCCACGCGGTAGCGGAGATAGACGACTCTCGAGCTGAAGGTGCGGGTCTCGACGAGTTCGAGATCCACCCGGCGCTCGCTCCGGGGAAAGAACGGGATGCCACCGCCAACCAGCACCGGGTAGACCATGGCCCGGTACTCGTCGATCAGATCCAAGGCGGCCGCCTGGGCGGCGAGCGTCGCGCCGCCGATCGCGATGTCGCCCTCCCCCGGCTCGGCTCGCAACCGCTCGATCTCCTCCGCCAGGCCGCCGGAGGCGAGGTGGGCATTGCCCTGCACCGCCGACAGCGTGGTGGAGAACACCACCTTTGCGAGCGGATTCCAGAGCGCGGCCCACTCGAGCTCTGCGTCGTCGAGCGATGGATTCTGGTCGGCCGTCTCCCAGTACAGCATCGTCTCGTACAGCCGCCGTCCCAACAGGTGGACGCCAACCCCTCGTATCTCCTCGATCCAGAAGCGAAAGACCTCCTCGTCCGGCACCGTCCAGTCGAAGCTGCCATCCGGCCCGACGATGTAGCCGTCAAGCGAGACGCCCATCGAATAGGTCACGCTGCGCATCGGAAGTCCTCCTCGGTAGCGGGTTCGACAGTACGACACTGGAGCCGAGCCGGGGACTCATATACTCGGGGACATGACGCTTCTGCGGATGGACAACGTCCTCATCGTTGTCGACGACCTCAAGGCGGCGATCGCGTTCTTTGCGGAACTTGGCCTGGAGCTCGAGGGCGAGACGACCGTTGAGGGACAGTGGGTGGACCGCGTCGTCGGGCTCGACGGCGTCCGAAGCGACATCGCAATGATGCGGACCCCGGACGGCCACGGGCGGCTTGAGCTGGACAAGTTCCACACGCCAACGGCGGTCAGGGCTGAGCCAGAAGACGCACCGGTGAACACGCTGGGCATCCGTCGCATCATGTTCGCCGTCGACGACATTGA
>VBKA01000238.1 GCA_005879815.1 Chloroflexota bacterium | reverse complement strand
CGACGCCCACCGAGTCGAGCGCTCCGCCGAAGGAGTCGGGCGCGATCACGACGCGCAGAGGACGAGGCGGCATCGGTCCAGGCCCGGCGGTCAGCGGGCCTTCAGGCTCCGGCGGCGCTCCTGGTAGGCGGGAATCGAGCGCATCGCCGGCCGCAGCTGATCCCCGATTTCCCGCACACTGAGGCTGAACTGCTCACGATCCTGGGTGATGAGCTTCATGCTGCGCCCCATCTCGGTGAGCAGCTCGAGGCGATGCCGCTCCTCCAGCTTGCGCATGGTGGCCTGCAGGATGACGAACGCCATCTGCGACAGGTTGGGGAGTGGCTGGTTGCGATGGATGCGTCGTTCCAGATCGACCTGGCCGATCGCGGACAGCCCGGCGTGGTCCAGGATGTCGACCAGCAGCCCCAGCTCTACCGCATACCCCGAGAAGAAAGGCACCGACTCGAGGAGCTCGCGCCGGCCGGCGTACTCGCCGGCGAGGGGTTGCACGAGCCCGGACAGCTCGGGGAAGAAGAGGTTCAGCAGGGGGCGCGCCATCAGCTCGGTGACGCGGCCGCCACCCTCAGGCATGACCCGGTCCCCGTCGCGAATGGGACGCTGGTAAAAGCCCTTGACGTAGGCGATTCGGGGCTCACGCAACAGCGGACCCAGCAGCCCGTAGATGAAGCGCGGCTGGATGTTGCTGATGTCGGTGTCGATCCAGGCCACGATGTCGCCGTCGAGGACGTGGAGGCTCTTCCACAGCGCCTCGCCCTTGCCGGTGAAGCTGCCCAGCTCGGGCAGCACCTCGGAATGCCGGACCACAGGCACACCGAGGTCCTCGGCGATCTGCCGGGTCCGGTCGGTTGAGTCCGAGTCGATCACCACCAGCTGGTCGATGAGCGGCAGCCGCTCCATCAGCGCTCCGCGAATGCGCTTGATCACCAGGCCGATGGTCTTCTCCTCGTTGAGCGCCGGCAGCCCCACGCTCACCGTCAGCCCGGCCTTCTCCTTGAGCCCGACCAGCTTGCGGATGTCGCTGAACTCGCCGGCGTGGAACGTGTTCTCCGCGAACCATCGGTCCACCACGGTGGTGAGCGAGCGGCTGCGCTCGACGTACGCATCCGCCGCGGGAAGGCTCCCCTCTTCGCCTCGCAGCTCCTCGAAGGTGGCGAGGCCCACCTGCTGGCGCGTCTTGACGACGACGACGGTGGTCTTGGCTCGCGAGGCGACGGTGTCAGCCAGGGTGCCGAACAGGTAGCGACCATCCGGTGCGGCATTGGTGGGATTGGCCGATGCGCCCATCACCACCAGGTCGTGGTGCGCCGCCTCACGCAGGATCGCCTGCCGGACCGATGACGCCTCCCGCACGATGCCGGTCGTCCGTCGCAGCCCGCCGTGCTCGCGGATGAAGCGCTCGAGGGCGAGCTGCTGGCGCTGGCAGGCCTTCTCGCCGATCCCGGTGGGGACCACGTGCATGACCGTCACCTTCGCGTCAAAACGGTGCGCGAGGTCGCGGGCCATGCGAAGCGCCAGCTCCGCGTGAGGGCCCCCTCGCACCGGCACCAGGATCGAGCGGACCTGTTCGAGACCGCGCTGCTTGACCACGGCGATGTCGCATGGGGACTGGCGAACGACAGCATCAATGGTCGGCGAGAAGACCGGGGGCATCTCCCGATCGCCGTCGATGGCGGCGCCGAGCTCTGCACCCGCGGCGGCCGCCGGGTTTGCGCCGAGAGCCGATCCCGCCGGCGGACCGCCCCAGCCGAAGATGAGCAGGTCTGCCCTCTCCTCGGCGACCGCCTCGATGATCCCTTCCGCCGCTCGCCGGCCGATGCGGACCATGGTCCGGATCTCGACGCCCTCCTCGTCGCCGAAGGCGAGGACGCGCTGGAGCAGCCGGCGGGCATTGCGCGCCGCGGTGGCACCCTCGGAGAGCGAGTAGGCCTCCGGTACCTCGACGATGCCCAGCGCGGTCATCTCTGTCTGGCGCGCGGCGCGGACACCGGCGCCAATGCGCACCAGGTCGCGAGCGGTGCGGGGGTTGGCAAGGGGCAGGAGGATCCGGTACGGCGACCGGCGTCGGGGGGGCATCAATCCACCGACGCGTGCCAGCGGGTCACGAGGTACGGCTTGAGCTGCTCGAACTCGACGGCCTGGGCCTCGATCGCGCGTTCGGCCTGCTCGGTCGTCAGCTCGAGCGTGTCGCTGATGAACCCTGCCGTGCGCCCGAAGTAGAGCGGCGTCAGGGCCGCGAGCAGCCGCTCGCGGTGCTGGCCCGGTCGCTGGTAGGCGACCAGCGCGTCATACAGGCAACGCACCCACAGCTCGGAGGGAAAGTGGAATGTCGCCGGATTGTCGGTCGCCTCGAGGCTCATGACCCGATCGAGCTGTTCCGGAGCGAGGATGTCGGCCCAAGCCGGACCATGTGTCGGCCTGGCGCTGTCGAATGCGTCCACCAGCTTGGCGTGGTTGACGGTGATCGGCTCGGGAGCAACCACCCGCTCGAATCCGTACTCGGGGATGGGGTGGCTGCCGCGGACCAGCAGCCAGCGCTCGGCGTAATGACCGGCCAGGCCGAAGAGGGTGCCGACCACCTGGCGGAACATCGGTCCCAGGTC
>VBKA01000235.1 GCA_005879815.1 Chloroflexota bacterium | reverse complement strand
GGAGGGAAAGTGGAATGTCGCCGGATTGTCGGTCGCCTCGAGGCTCATGACCCGATCGAGCTGCTCCGGAGCGAGGATGTCGGCCCAGGCCGGACCATGTGTCGGCCTGGCGCTGTCGAATGCGTCCACCAGCTTGGCGTGGTTGACGGTGATCGGCTCGGGAGCAACCACCCGCTCGAATCCGTACTCGGGGATGGGGTGGCTGCCGCGGACCCGCAGCCAGCGCTCGGCGTAATGACCGGCCAGGCCGAAGAGGGTGCCGACCACCTGGCGGAACATCGGTCCCAGGTCGGAGGCGGGATCCTTGGCGTCGTGGATCTTCGCGCCCAGGCGCGCCTGGCAGACCGCGAAACCCTCGTTGATCGCCGAGTGCGTCATCCAGATGTCGATCCCGAAGCGCGCCGCATACTCGTCGAAGGTGTTCAGCTCGAGGTAGCGGCTGACGAGATCGCCGCTGATGGCGAAGTCTCCGCCGATCGGCTGACGGATACGAACGCCGTACAGCGCGCGTGTGAGGGGATAGCTGATGTTGTTGGTGATCGTCCCGTCGTACTTGTGCCGCGCGTAGAGCGGTGCCACGAAGTCGTAGCCGCCCTTGAGGATCGGGCCCGCCAGGAGCTCGACCCATTCGGGCACGATCGAGCGCAGGTCGGAGTCGACCATCACCATGGCCTTGACCTTGAGCTCCCGCGCGACCTCGAAGAGAGCCCGCACGGCGGTTCCCTTCCCGCTGATGCCCTGATAGGTGAAGCTGACCCGCTGCAGCTTGTGGCGAGGCGAGATGAGGATGACCTTTTCGATGTAGTCCGGGCTTTCCGTGCTGACTGCCACGCGCGGCGTGTCATCCGGAGAGCCGCCGTCGCTGTTGACGAGCACCGGCTTGAGGTCGGGGAAGTACTGGACCATGCCGGCCGTGGCAGCGCGGACGACGTAGCCGATCGTCTCCGCGTTGCCGAATGAGGGAATGCCGACCATCAGGTCCGCGTTGCCGATCCTGCGGACCTCCGCCAGGCCGTTCTCGTCGAGCGCCGACTCGGGACCGGCGGTGGGCTGTGACCTCAGGGCGGACCTCCTTGCGGCGTGTCCGAGGACCGGTGGGCTAGGGTAGCACGCGACCCAGCCGGCCAGACCGATGGCGATCCCGAGGCGCGCTGACCCGCGCGCTACTCGGGCTGGTCGGCGATGTGGCGGACTGCGCGGGACCTCCTGCCGAAGAAACGCCCGAGCATGGAAGGCTGCTTTGCCGGGTCGACGCTGACCTGCAGCCAGTCGGGGGCCGTCTCGCCGGGGTGGTACCGGCTGTTTGCCTGCTTGGCCACGAAGTGGGTGAAGCCGTCGGCGCGCCACGCGTCGAGCCAGCCGCGGATCGGGGCGCGCACCGCGGGCGAGATGCGGACGCGGACATTCTCGATGATCACCGACTCGAGGAGCCGACGGCGCTCCTGGTAGGGAATGTCGTGGAGGGGCTGCCCGTCGAGCTCGACGAGGTCCCAGGCGACGAACGCCCGTCGGGTCTCCAGCGTGGCCGGGTCCAGGCGCGGCCTCGGGTCCGTCCCTTCCGCGACAGCCTCCGCCCACTGCCGCGCAGGGCTCGCCTCGCCAGTGAATGGCATGGCCGTCCAGCTGCCGTCGATGACGGCCTGTTCGGCGTCGATCGCCTCCTCGAGAACGTGGGCCGCCTCATCCAGCTCGGTGCCGGCCGGCTTGCCAACCTGGTCGGTCAGGCGCACATGTCCGTTCTCCAGC
>VBKA01000234.1 GCA_005879815.1 Chloroflexota bacterium | reverse complement strand
AGGCCGTTGTCGCTCCGCGAGAGGCGCTAATGGTTCGTCGACGCCGGAGGCCGCCACGTCCGGTCCTCCCGCGCCCGCCAGGCCCGCTCGGGCCGAACGAGTGGCGCCAGATCGAACCGTTGCCCGGGCAGCGCTTGACGAGCGTGACCCTCAGGGTCGATGCGGAGGTTCTGCTTCACACGCGGATGCGCGCGCTCCTCGAGGGCACA
>VBKA01000244.1 GCA_005879815.1 Chloroflexota bacterium | reverse complement strand
GGTGCAGGCCTCGAAGAAGGCGAGCACCTGGGCGCTCACCTTTCAGCTCGATCGGCTGGTGAGTTGCGAGTACTTTCCGCCGCCGGTGATCGACCGTCCGGGTACTGCCGACTCATGAGGCAATCGGCCTGCGATTCGGGCACTCCTCAGG
Source organism: Chloroflexota bacterium (assembly GCA_005879815.1). Lineage (GTDB taxonomy): Bacteria > Chloroflexota > Limnocylindria > QHBO01 > QHBO01 > CF-82. The sequence continues at coordinate 3,524 of VBKA01000244.1, read as the reverse complement.
AGAGAAAGGGCCTGAGCAGCAGGTAGGCGATCGCAGCTGCCCCACCCGCCGCGGGGAGGGTCAGCACCCACGCGATCCCGATGTTGCGGGCCACTGCCCAGCGGACGGCGTTGAATCGATCCGAAGAACCCGCGCCCATGATCGCCCCAGAGATGACATGCGTGGTGCTGACGGGCATGCCGAAGTGGGAGGCGACGATGATGACACTGGCTGCCGTCGTCTCCGCGGCGAAGCCATGGACCGGGTCCAGCTTGACGACCCGCGTCCCCATGGTCCGGATGATCCGCCAGCCGCCCGCCGCGGTCCCCAGGCTCATGGCTGTCGCGGCGGCGACGATCACCGGGAGCGGGACCTTGAACTCGGGGATCACGCCCGCGGTGACGAGCGCCAGGGTCATGACCCCCATCGTCTTCTGCGCGTCGTTGCTTCCGTGGCTGAAGGCCATGAACGCCGCGGAGAGCACCTGGACTCGCCGGAAGGACTCGTTCATGAAGCGAGGATGCGCCCGGCGAAACACGTTGAAGATGACGACCATCAACAGGAAGGCCAGCAGGAAGCCTGCCACCGGTGAGCCGATCAGGGGCAGCAGGACCTTGCCCAGGATGCCTCCGACATTCCATGCATCGAGGCCCGCGGCGATCGCCGCCGCGCCGAGCAGTCCTCCAATCAGCGCATGGCTCGACGAGCTCGGGATACCGAGCCGCCAGGTGAAGAGGTTCCAGGCGATGGCGCCCACCAGCGCGGCGGCCACGACCGTCTGCCCCTCGGCCTGGTGGCTGATCAGCCCGGCACCCACGGTTTTGGCCACGGCAGTGCCTGTCAGTGCCCCTACGAAGTTCGCGGCAGCGCTCATGGCGATCGCCCACTGCGGCTTCAACGCGCGGGTCGAGACCGAAGTGGCAATGGCATTCGCCGTGTCGTGAAATCCGTTCACATAGTCGAACGCCAGGGCCAAGGCCATGACGGCCAGGATCGCGTAGGTCAGCCCTGCGATCACCGGGCGACCCTACGCACGCCTAGGCGTGCTTGACCACGATTCGCTCGATGACGTTCGCGACGTCCTCGCAGGCATCGATCGCGTTCTCGAGCAGTCCGTAGACATCCTTCCACTTGATGAGATCGAGCGGGTCGCCACCGTTTCGGAACAGGGCCGCGACCGCCTGGCGTGCCACTTGGTCGCCCTCGTTCTCGAGCCGATGAATCTCGATCCAGTACTGCTCGAGCCCCCTGAAGGCGCGCAAATGCCGCAAGGCATCGCCGATCTGCTCGCATTGCTTGCTGACAATCTCCGCTTGCTTGCGCGCGACGTCGGTCGGCTCCTCGATGCGATACAGGATGCAGGTATCGGCCACCTCCTCGATCAGATCGAGCACGTCGTCGAGCCGGCTGATCAGGTTGTGAATGTCCTCGCGGTCGAAAGGCGTGACGAACGTGGATTCGAGCTTGTGGCCAATGTCGTGGCTGATCTGATCGCCCCGATGCTCCAGGTCGCGCAGCTGGGCGGCAATCCGCTCGCGATCGCCGTAGGTGATGAAGAAGCTCTCCAGTGTCCGGGCGGCGGCGAGGACGTTCGAGGCGTCCTCGACGAACATGTCGAAGAACTTCTCCTCGCGTGGGATCAGCGGCAGGCGCATGTCAGCCGCTGCGCAGAGCGAGGACGACGAGGCCGGCAACCACGCAGACCCCGAGCAGGATCAGGATCAGCCACGAGATCAACGATGCCTTGGGGGCTTCCGGGCGCTCCACGCTCATGCTCGGCGATGGTACCCGCTACGACGTGACTGGCGCCGTCCCATTCATCGGCTGGACGACGCGGTGAACCTCCTCGAGCAGGTCATGCAGGTGGAAGGGCTTGGCCACCACCGCGACCGCTCCGAGCTGGGTTGCAGCCGAGGAGAGACCGGGCGCGGCTGAGAGGAGGATGAGCGGAGGCACCCGGCGCGATCGCTCCTCGAGAGAGGACTGGAACCCAAACGCGTCCATGACCGGCATCATCACATCGAGGATCACCACATCGGGCTCCCAGTCGTCCAGCTTTTCGAGAGCCTCGCGCCCGTTCCAGGCCACACGGACCTCGAACCCGTCGTCCGTCAACACCTCGCCCAGCGTCTCGCGCAAGCCTTCGTCGTCATCGACGACGAGCACGCGCCTAGCCGGAGCCATTCGTCCGATCCGATTGACTGGCCGGCAATCTCACCCGGAAGGTGGTGCCCTTCCCATCCCCGCCGCTCTCGGCGGAGATCTGGCCGCCATGACCCGCGACGATCTCCCGTGAGATGAACAACCCGAGGCCCATGCCGGGGACGCTCACCGAATTGTCGCCGCGTGAGAAAGGCTCGAAGAGCCCATCCTTGCGATCGAGCGAAAAGCCCACGCCCTGGTCACGCACCTCGATCAGCGCGCCACGCTTGGAGGGGGCGATGCGGACGTGGACGGGATGCGGCCGCGAGGAGTACTTGAGGGCGTTGTCGAGCAGGTTGCTGATGACCTGCTCGATCCGGGCGGCGTCGGCTTCGACGACGGTGGGCCTCAGGTCGAACTGGATGCGCTCGTTCGGCTCGACACCCGCGAAGCGGTCGATCACCTCCTCGGCGATCGCCGAGAGATCGACCTCGGAGAAGCGGAATTCGGTGGAGCCACGCTCAAGCCTGGAGACGTCGAGCAGCTCGACGAGGAGCGCGGACATGCGGCGCACGGCACGCTCGATTCGCTCAAGTCCCCGCTCGATTCGGCCCTTGTCCAGGACGCCGCGCTCCCGATTCAGCAGCAGGGCATCGACCGAGAGCTGCAGGCTGGCGACCGGAGTCTTCAGCTCGTGCGAGGCAATCGACAGGAACCGGTCCCGGGCTCGCAGGGCCTCTTCGGCCGCGAGTCGCGCCTCACGCTCGACCGCGAGCTGCCGCTCGCGCTCGGCTGCCGCGCGGGCCTCGGTCATGTCCCGCGTGATTTTGGCGAAGCCATACAACCGGCCATGGTCGTAGAGGGCGTGGACCGAGGAGTCAGCCCAGAAGCTCGTGCCGTCCTTGCGCAGGCGCCAGCCTTCGTCGTCGGCGCGCCCGGCGCGCGCGGCCTGACGCAGGATGCGTTCGGGCCGTCCCGCCTCGACATCTTCCGGGGTATAGAAGATCGATATGTGCTTGCCGATCACCTCGCTGGCGCCGTAGCCCTTGATCCGCTCCGCCCCCTGGTTCCAGGTGAGGACGTGCCCGTCAGGCCCGATCAGGAAGATCGCATAGTCCAGGACAGCGTCGACCAGGAGGCGAATCGCCTCCGGTCCGTGGGCGAGGTCGGCGAGGGTGCGCTTGCCCGTGGCCGGGGCTCGCTCCGCCGGTCTGATCTGCGTGACAGCCACAAGCAACCTCAGAGGTGTGACGGGCAGTCGTGCAAGGTTCATGCCACCGCGCGGGTGACCGATGGTCCACTAGCTGGTTACGGCTCAGCGCGCCGGGGCTTCTCCCCCGCCCGGGCTCGCGTCGCTCCCCTGACCCGGTGGCTTCGAAGGCAGGGACGGTGAAGGCTCGGGC
>VBKA01000242.1 GCA_005879815.1 Chloroflexota bacterium | reverse complement strand
CGATGCCCGACGCGACGGATTCGTCTTCGGGGAGGCGGCCGCGGTGCTGGTCATAGAGTCCGCAGAGCACGCGGAGGGTCGCGGGGCCGGGATCGTCGCGGAGGTCGCAGGAGGCGCACTCACTGGGGACGCCTTCCACATCAGCGCGCCGGACCCATCCGGCTATGGCGCGACCCAGGCCATGGTCCGCGCCATGCGCGACGCGGCGATCGATCGGGAAGAGGTCGACTACATCGTGGCGCACGGCACCAGCACGCCGTTGAATGACGCGACCGAGTCCAAGGCCATTCGCGCGGCCTTCGGCGAGCACGCCGCGCGGCTGGCAGTGAGCAGCAACAAGAGCATGATCGGCCACACCCTGGGCGCCGCGGGGGCCGTGTCGGCACTGGCTGCGCGCCCACCATTAACTACCAGACGCCGGATCCCGATTGCGACCTGGACTACGTCCCGAACTCCGCCCGCCGCACACCCGTACGGGCCGCGCTGGTCAACGGCTTCGGCTTCGGCGGGCAGAACGCGGTAGCCGTGTTTCGCGGATACGCGGACTAGCGACGACCGTGCGCGACCGGGCAACGATCGCCGCCTTCCTTGTCTGCGCGCTGCTCGCCGGCGGCAACGCGGTCGCGGTGCGCTTCAGCAACCACGAGCTCGCGCCACTGTGGGGCGCCACCCTCCGCTTTGCGGTCGCCACGGCGATCCTGTTGACAGTGGTCGCTGTCCTGCGCCTGCCGCTGCCGCGGGGCCGAGCATTGGTTGGCAGCATCCTCTACGGCCTGCTGGCCTTCGCCGCCGCGTTCGCGTTCCTCTACTGGGGACTCCAGTGGGCCGGCGCCGGGCTGGGCCAGATCGTCCTGGCGCTCGTGCCGCTGCTGACCTTCCTGCTCGCGGTCGCCCAGCGCCTCGAACGCTTCCGCTGGCAGGCGCTGATCGGGGCAATGGTGGCGGTTGGTGGCATCGCCATCATCTTCGGAGACCAGGTGCGGGCCTCTGTCCCCGCGCTCGCCCTGCTGGCGATCATCGCCGGGGCCGCGTGCATGGCTGAGTCGAACGTCGTCATCAAGATGTTTCCGCGAGCACATCCGCTCGCCACCAACGCGGTGGCCATGGGCGTCGCGTGCTTGGTCTTGCTGGCGGCATCGGTCATCACCGGCGAGTCGCTGCGGCTGCCGGAACGGGCTGAGACCTGGCTGGCCGTCGCCTATGTATCGGTGATCGGCTCGGTCGTGGTCTTCTCGCTGTTCCTGTTCGTTATCGCTCGGTGGTCCGCATCCGCGAGCAGCTACGTCATGCTCATCATTCCGTTGGTGACCGTCGTCGCGGCCTCCGCCCTCGATCATGAGACGGTGACACTGGCGTATTTCGTGGGTGGGCCCCTGGTGCTGGCGGGCGTTTACGTGGGGGCCTTCGCCCGGCCGCTGTTGCGCTTCCATCCTCGCGCCCACGAGCCGCCCTCCGCGGTCAATCCCGGCTGCGCGTGACGGCTGGGGGCAACTCGCGTACGCCCCCAGCCATGACCTTCGGTCTGCTGCGCCGGGGCGCATAACTCCATAGCATCGGCCCATGACGGTGTCCGCTGCCCGCGCCCCGTCCGGTCGGCCACGACCGTGACAGAGGTGAACGGCCTCCATCTCGCCTACCGCGGCCTCGTTGCCGGGCTCGCGGCCGGGTGGGTGTGGGTGGCCATCGCCCTGGCCGGGCTCCTTGCGGCGGGAAGCGATCCGCTTGCTACGACGCGGGGACTCGGCAACGGCACGGCAGGTTCGGGCCTGATCAGCGCCCTCGCCGTCGCCCAGGTGACGGCGGGAGGCATCGGCCTTCTATTTGCCTACTTCTTCGCGCGCTACTTCACCGTTCGCGGCACCCTGGCAACCGCCGCGCCGGCCTTTGCGTTGCTGTGCTGGTTCGGCGCGGCCTACGTCGTCGACGGCTCGTGGCCGATGACCCGCCTGGCGGTGATGACCTTCGCGGCGCTGGCGTATGGCGTGATGCTTGGCGGGGGAGTTCCGACGCGAGGCGAAGTCCTGCGCCGGGTGCCTCCTCAGTCGGCGGGGTCGCCCTCGACGTAAAGCTCCGGCGCATGCCGCGGCCCCCTGCCGGGGAGCGTCGCGATCCAGTCACGCAAGGCGCTCTCGGTTGTGGTGAAGGCGAGCTCGTCCCACGGGATCTCGTCCGGCCCGAAGCCGCGCACCTCAGCCGTCTCGAGTGCGGGCAGCGGCTCGCCGCCGACAATGGGCGCCTCGTAGATGATGGTCACCACGCCCGCGTGGGGTCGCGAGTAGACGCCGATGAGCCGCCCGACCTCGATCCGCAGCAGCGTCTCCTCCTCCGTCTCTCGTCGTGCGCCCTCCTGGGTCGCCTCGCCGAGCTCCAGGAAGCCGCCGGGATAGCTCCAGCGTCCGGCCCCTGGCTCGATCGCGCGTCGTGCCAGGAAGACCTGTCCATCGCGGATCGGCAGCGTCCCCACCACCAACCGCGGGTTGCGCCATGTGACATGGCCGTCGGGGCAGACCAGCCGCGGCCGGTGGTCGGCCTCGAGCAGCTGCGGCGTGACCGGTTTGCCACAGGCCGGACAAAAGGCCGGGTCCTCGCCGAGGGTCAAGGGAAACTGGTCCGATGCGTCACGCTGCGGCATCCCCGAATGCTAGACCGATGCCGCGCGCCAGCGAGTCGCGCAGCGATGTGCGGCTGGTATCACCGAACAGCCAACGAAGCCGCCGCGGTCTTGGTTCAGTGGCGCGCTGTGCGGCTGTCGTCTCCCGTGATCCACGGAGCGACCGTCATCGAACCCGGCGACGCCATGAAGCGGCTCTCATTGGATGGTAGGTGTCCCGGGGATCACGTCCAGCTCGCGGCCGAGCCGAAAACCCTTGCCGTTGGACGATGCGTGCTCCGGGCTGCACAACCGCCGTACAGGCGGCTCCCCGCCAGGTGATCGGTACAATGCCGACCATGTCCATCGAGATTTCGCCTGCGGAACGGCGCGTCCTGCTCGACCTCCTCCAGGCGGAGTTGGGGCGACTCAAGGCGGAGATCAATCGGACCGAGGCGCACGACTTCAAGGAAGAGCTCAAGGGC
>VBKA01000038.1 GCA_005879815.1 Chloroflexota bacterium | reverse complement strand
GGTCGCTTCATCGGTCATGTCGCGCCAATCATCGCTCTAGCCGCCCACAAATGCGGCGGGACCAACGCGATCGAGCAGGTTGGTGCTAACCCTTGCCCCCAGGAAGGCGGGGTTGTCCACGATTCCGCGATGAAAAGCAAGGTTCGTGAGCACGCCTTCGATCTGGAACTCGCGAAGCGCCCGCCGACCAACCGCCAGGGCGTCGTCGCGCGTGTCGCCCCATACGATCAGCTTGGCAAGCAGCGAGTCATAGAACGGCGGTACCTCGTACCCGACATAGAGGTGCGTATCGACGCGCACGCCGGGCCCGCCCGGCAGGTTCAGCTCGTTGATCACGCCCGTCTGCGGCGCGAAGTTGTCGTTGGGATCCTCCGCATTGATCCGGAACTCGATGGCGTGTCCGCGGAAGGCGATGCTCTCCTGTCGCAACCGCATCGGCTCGCCCGCAGCCAGGCGGACCTGCTCGCGGATGAGGTCGACGCCGGTGATCGCCTCGGTCACCGGATGCTCGACCTGGATCCGGCAGTTGATCTCGATGAAATAGAAGTTCCCCTCCCCGTCGAGCAGGAACTCGAGCGTCCCGGCGCTCTCATAGCCGGCGGCCACCACGGCGCGGATTGCCAGGTCCCGCAGCCGCTCGCGGGTCGCGTCGTTCATGGCCGGGGACGGGCTCTCCTCGATGATCTTCTGATGGCGCCGCTGCACGCTGCAGTCGCGCTCACCCAGGTGGATCCCGCTCCCGTGCTGGTCGATCAGCACCTGGACCTCCACATGGCGGCTCTCCTCGATCCATCTCTCGAAGTAGATCGAGTCGTCACCAAACGCGGCCTGCGCTTCCGAGCGGGCGAGCGGCAATGAGGTCTCCATCTCCCTCGCCGTCCGCACCAGGCGCATGCCCCGGCCTCCGCCACCCGCGGATGGCTTCAGCAGGACCGGGTAGCCCGCCTCCTCCGCCTGGGCCAGGGCATCGTTGAGGTCGGTGACGATCCCGCGACTGCCCGGCACGGTCGGGAGCCTATTCGCGGCCCGCATCCGGCGCACGGCGTACTTGCTGGCGAAGCGCTCGAGCACCTCCGCCCGGGGACCGATGAAGTGCAGGTCATGCGCGGCGCACACCTCGGCGAAGCCGGCATCCTCCGAGAGGAAGCCGTAACCAGGGTGCACGGCGTCGCAGCCCGTGACCAGCGCGGCCGAGACGAGGGCGGGCTGGTTCAGGTAGCTGCGGCGTGCCTCGGCAGGGCCGATACAGATGGCCTCGTCGGCGAGCCGCACGGCGAGCGTCTCGCGGTCCGCCTCTGAGTAGGCGACCACCGCGGGAACTCCGAGGTCATGGCACGCGCGCAGGATTCGCACCGCGATCTCGCCCCGATTGGCGATGAGGATCTTGCCGAACATCAGGCCGATGCCGGAGCCGGCACGTGGACGGCGTCTTGCAGCGCCGCCATGGTGTCGTGCAGGGTTGCTGAGTCCGTCACGTTCAGGGTGCGCGCCTGGGGTGCGATGCGACGCACCATGCCGCTCAGCGCCGCCCCGGGTCCGCATTCGACGAACGTGTCAACGCCCAGGGCGACCATGCGCTCGACACTCGCCACCCACTCGACCGGCGAGCTGACCTGACGGGCGAGCAGGCCGCGGATGCGGGTGGCCTCGTGAACCGGTTCGCCGGTGACGTTGCTCACGATGGGTGGAGCGGCATCGGACCAGGCCACCGTGTCGAACGCCCGTTCCAACGCCTCGCCGACCGGTGCCATCGCCGGCGAATGGAATGGACCGCTGACCCGCAGCGGGATGAGGCGTTTGGCGCCGGCATCGCGCAACGGTCGCTCCGCGGCGGCGAGCGTGGCGCTCGTCCCGGAGATGACAACCTGCCCCGGGGCGTTGTCGTTGGCGACGATGAGCGAGCCGATCGGCGCAATTGCTCCGATGGTCTCCTCGATGCGACGACGGTCGAGGCCGATGACCGCCACCATGCCGCCGCCGACCCCGGCCTCAGCCATCAGCGAGCCGCGGAGCGAGGCGAGGCGCAGCGCATCCAGCTCGGAAAGCACCCCGGCGGCGGCGAGGGCCGCGTATTCACCGACAGAATGGCCCGCCGCGAAGGCCGGGGAGAGTGGCGTGCCGGCATCGAAGCACGCCTCGCGCAGGGCGGCGAGGCATGCGAGCGAGGTGGCCACCAGGCACGGCTGCGTCTGTCGCGTGTCATTCAGGCGCTCCTCCGGACCGTTCCAGCAGACGCCCGACACCGCCCAGCCCAGCGCCTCGTCGGCCGCGGCGTAGGCGGCACGAGCGGCGGGCGAGGCGTCGGCCAGCTCTTTTCCCATGCCGACCGCCTGCGATCCCTGCGGCGAGAAGAGCACCGCCACGCTCACGAGGCAGCGGCCTCGAGCTCGATGAGCAGCTGGCCGTACTCGACGGCCTCGCCCGCCTCCGTTACCAGATTGCGCACGACCCCCGAACGCGGAGCACGGACGTCATGGCGCACGCCCAGCACCTCCACGTACCCGAGGGGATCGCCCTTCTCGACACTGAGGCCTGGACCGAGGCCCTCCGCGTAGGCGAAATACCCGACCGCTGGCGACATCACGCCAGCGGGATCGGGAGTGGGCGTACGCGGACGATGGCCGCCACGACCGGCCTGCGCGCCATGCGCGGGAACCGGATGGGGCGGCGTCGGTGGCGCAGCCGTGGCCTTCGCACCTGCCGGAGAGCCGCCACCAGGGGGAGCCATGACCCGGACTCGCAGCTCTCCGCGCCGCACCTCGATCTCGCCCAGGGCGTGCCGCGTGAGCCGCTCGGTCAGCTGCTGGATGAGGCTCGCCACCAGGCTGGCCGAGATGGCCTCGTCCTCGCGGTCCGTCACGACTCATCCTCGCTCTCCGGTCCGTCCTCACCGGAGGGCCAGACCTCGCTCCAGCGCGGGCGCCGCGGGACGCCTGGCAGTCGCAGGATGCGACCGATGCGGTGACGCAGCGACGGAAGCTCCGGCTCCGCCGCGGGCGCGCCATCCTCGGTATACGTGCCGATGTGGCGCAAGCGCGCGTATCGGTTGGTGAGCAGCTCCGGGGTGGCCGTGGCGCCGATCGTCGTGAGCGCCTCGAGGAGGGCACGCTTGATCGCGCGGGCCGCCGCCTCGTGGTCGGTGTGGGCCCCTTCTCCCGGCTCGTCGATGATCCCGTCAATCACCCCCAGCTCGAGCTGATCGGCTGCCGTCATGCGCATGGCGGCGGCCGCCATCGGCGCTGCCTCCGGAGCGCGCCAGAGGATGGCGGCGCATCCCTCGGGAGAGATCACGGAGTAGACGGCGTTCTCGAGCGCAAGGACCCGATCCCCGACGCCGATCGCCAGCGCGCCGCCCGAACCGCCCTCCCCGACGATCACCACGACGGTCGGCACCTGGATCCCGGTCATGAGCTTGATCGAGCTGGCGATCGCTTCTGCCTGGCCGCGCTCCTCGGCGGCCGGTCCTGGAAAGGCCCCGGCCGTGTCGAGGAAGGTGACCACCGGCAATCCCAGCTTGTCGGCGAGCCGCATCAGGCGTTGTGCCTTCCGGAACCCTTCCGGGTGCGCAGAACCGAAGTTGCGCATGATGTTCGATTCGGTATCGGTCCCCTTCTGGTGGCCGATGACCATCAGCGGCCGGCCTTCCAGGAGCGCTGGTCCACCAACGATGGCCGGGTCGTCCCGGAAGCCGCGGTCGCCGTGCAGCTCGATGAAGTCATCGAAGATCCTGGGAATCAGGTCAAGCGTCCGGGGACGCTGCGGATGCCGCGCCAGCTGGACGCGTCGCCAGGCGGCATCGACCGCAGCATGGTCGGGAGGGGCCATCAGCTCGGTCATCGCTCGTCCTCTGTCGTCGCCGGTTCCGGCGCGCCGGAGGACCGCGCCGGGCGGTCGCCGTTGCCGGAGCCGCCCGCATCGGGCTCCACCTTGATGCCGATCGTCTCGCTGACGGCACCTCCCACCCGCTCGGCGAGCCCGGAGAGGACCCCAATCGGTCCCCACGCATGCTGACCTTGCTCGGGCTCGATCGCCTCCACGGGCGCCACTGGAAGGAGCCTGAGCAGGCGCGAAAGCGTGCTGCGCAGCTCCGCCCTCGGCGTGATCATGTCCACGAAGCCGCGCTCGAGCAGGAACTCGGCGCTCTGGAATCCCTCCGGCAGGTCCTCGCCCACGGTGCCGCTCGCGACCCGGGCGCCCGCAAACCCGATCAGCGCCCGAGGCTCGGCGATGATCGCATCGCCCAGGGAAGCGAAGCTGGCGAGTACGCCGCCGGTGGTGGGATCGGTCAGGATGCTGATGAACGGGACGCCCGCGTCGTCGAGGCGAGCGAGCGGCGCGGTGGTTTTGGCCAGCTGCAGGAGCGACAGGGTGCCCTCCTGCATGCGCGCGCCCCCGGAGGCGCTCACGATGATCGCGGGCAGCCGTTCCGCAAGCGCCGCCTCAAAGCAGCGCGCGATCTTCTCACCGACCACGCTGCCCATGGAGCCGCCCATGAATCGGAAGTCAAAGAGACCGATGGCGACCCGCTGGCCGTCGATGGCCCCCGTCCCCCACACCGCTGCCTCGCGGAGGCCGGTCTTGACCTTGGCCGCCTCGATGCGATCCGGGTAGGGCTTCTGGTCGGCGAAACCCAGGGGATCCCCGGATTCGAGTGAGGCGTCGCGCTCGACGAAGGTTCCCTCATCCAGCAGCAGCTCGATCCGCTCGCCGATCCCCATCCGGAAGTGATGGCCGCAGTGGGGGCAGACCCGCAGGTTCCGCTCGAGCTGCTTGTTGAAGACCTGCTGGTCGCACGACGGGCACTTCGTCCAGGCATCGGTGGGGCCGGAACGACGGCGGCTGAACGGGAACTTGATGGGCATCGGCTCAGCTCGAACGATGCGTGCCGCGCCAGACGGCATACGCCGTGACACCCACGCCCACCGCCGCGGACGAGACGGCACCGGTCAGGAGCAGCCAGGTCGGGACGTGGAGGTCGAAGCGGCCAGCGCGCCGGCCTGCCGCCACGCGACGGGCGAGGTCTGCCTCGAAGCGCGCGCTGACGGGCACCGGTGCCAGAGCAAGCCGCAGTTGATCCGCCGTATCGAGCAGCGGCCGCAGCTCACGTTCGCGGGTGGCGAGGCCGCCGGTCAGCAGGCTGTCGAGCGCCCTGTCCAGGCGTTCAGCCGGGGTACGGTCTGCCACGGAGGCTCCTTTCGCGTGATGAAGGAAGGCTCAGCTACCCGAAGGAGCTGGTCATGGTACGAAACACCGCGGTGGGGCATTTCGTTACACCCACGCGCCCTCCGGCGCGGACCGCCGTCGTCAGCGGTGGAGCTGCTCGGCGAGGTCCTTCAGGGCGCGGTGGAGGAGCACGCGCACGGCACCCTCCGATCGGTCGAGCACCTCGCCGATCTCCCGGGCGCTCAATCCATCGGCGAAGCGCAGCAGCACGACCTGCCGCCGGTCGTCCGGGAGGGCGATCACCGCGGCGCGGACCCGGCGCGCCTCCTCTGCCCGCAGCGCCAGACCGGCAGGGTCCGCATCCGGGGCGGGCGGCTCGAGCGAAATCGCGTCCATCGGCTCCGTGCGCCGACGAGCGCGCGTCCGGTGCGCATTCGCGATCGTGTTGCGGGCGATCCGGAAGAGCCAGGCACGGAAGCTGGCTCCCTCGTTTCGGAATGAGCCGATGCCGCGCAACGCGGCCATGAAGGTACGGGCGGTGGCGTCCTCGGCGTCGTGGTGATCCCCGAGCTGGTAGAAGGCGTAGCTGTAGACCGCATCCAGGTAGCGGTGGTAGAGCACCCCGAAATCCGCCGGGTCGCCCTGCGCGGCGCTGACCGCCGAACGGTCGGGGTCCGGTTGCGTGGGCCGCTCGGCGGCAGGATCGAAGGCGAGTGGCCCGCTCGGCATCGGCTCACTCATGACAGGAGCACCGGAACGCCTTCGGCGCCGACCTGGACCACTTCGCCATAGGCGATGCTCACGAGACGCCCAGGAGTCTCGAGCTCGAGCGATCCGTCCGCGGCAACGCCCCGCACCCGGCCCGCGAGGATCCGTCCGCCAGCGGAGATCCTCGCATCGCGGCCGGTCAGCCACGAGGCGGCTCGGTAGCGCTCGAGCGGCGAGATGCCCGCCTCGAGCCCGGCGACCTCGCCGGCGAGGCCGGTCAGGTACGAACGCAACAGCGCGACACGATCGACGGCGCCACCACCCACGTCCATCAGCGAGGTGGCGCGCTCCGCGATCTCGGACGGCATCTCCCTAAGCGGCCAGTTGACGTTCACGCCAACACCCAGCACCGCCTCGGAGACGAGGTCACCGGTGATGGCGGTCTCCAGGAGGAGGCCCGCCAGCTTGCGGCCGCTCTCGTCCACGACGTCATTCGGCCACTTCAACCCGAGCCCATCCCGCTTCGTCGGTGGGAGGACGGAACGGCACGCGTCGCGAACGGCGAGCGCTGTGGCGGCGCCCAGCAGCCAGGCATCGGCTGCCTCGAGACCGGGCCGGATCCCGACCGAGACCATCAAGTTCACGCCCGCCGGTGAGCTCCAGGTGCGCCCGTGTCGTCCGCGACCGGCCGTCTGCAGGTCCGCGACGACGGCCGCTCCCTCGTCGCCCTGGTGGAGGCGCTCCCAGGCTCGGTCATTCGTCGAGCCGATGCTCGCGTGGAATTCGACCGTCCGACCGAGCCGGCGACCTGCATCCCCGGCGCTGCTCCAATCAGTGGCGCTCGCCATGCGCTGACCCGTGCGAGTGATCGCCGGATTCTACTCCCCGCGATCTCCGCGGCGGCCTCGACCGAAGGGTTTGAGCCCACGAGGAAGGCGCTACACTCGGCCTCCGATGACCCCCACCGTCACCCAGACCAGCGGGCAACCGGCGCCGTCGCGACCGATACGCGAGCGTGTGTTCAGCGGGATCCAGCCGTCGGGGGCGTCGCACCTGGGCAACTACCTGGGAGCGCAGGTCAACTACGTCAAGCTGCAGGACGAGTACGACACGATCTACGGCATCGTGGACATGCACGCCCTGACCACGGTCCACAACGGCGAGGAGATGCGACGGCTCTCGCACGAGATGGTGCTCGACCTGCTGGCCGTGGGCCTCGACCCGGAACGATGCGCCCTGATCCGCCAATCCGACCTCCCCGAGCACGCCGAGCTGGCATGGATCTTCAACACGGTTGTCCCGGTCGGCTGGGTCGAGCGCACGCCCACCTACAAGGAGAAGCGCGAGCAGGGCGTCGAGAACAGTATGGGGCTGCTCGACTACCCCGTGCTGCAGGCCGCTGACATCGTCATCTACAAAGCGACCCACGTGCCGGTCGGCAAGGACCAGGCTGCGCACCTGGAGCTGTCGCGCGAGATCGTGCGGGCGTTCAACCGTCGCTATGGACCGATCTTCCCCGAGCCGCAGCCGGTCTACACCGAGGCGCCCATCGTGCTCGGCACGGACGGCCGGCGAAAGATGAGCAAGAGTGCTGGCAACACGATCCCGATCTTCGCCGAGCCGGACCAGATCCGGAAGATCGTGATGAACATGGTCACCGACCCGCAGCGCATCAAGCGCACCGACCCCGGGCGACCGGAGATCTGCAACGTCTGTCAGCTTCACCGCTTCTTCGGCGCGGACTACCTGCAGATCCAGGACGGTGAGCGCACGGCGCGGACAGGGTGCGTCGACACCAAGCAGCTCCTGGCCGAGCGGATCATCGAGCATTTCAGACCGATGAAGGCGAAGCGCGACCAGCTCGCGGCCAATCCCGACCACGTCGAGGCTGTGCTGGCGGCCGGGGCGGCGAAGGTCCGTCCGATCCTGGAGGCGACCATGGCCGAGGTCCACGCTGCGGTCGGCATCGGTCCCAAGAGGCGCTGACGATCCCATGCTGCCGCCCATCTTCGAAGGAGTCCTCGGGAGCCGGGAGCGCCGCTGGCTCCTCGCGTTCTTAATCCTGGGAAGCGCCTATTTCGCGTCGCTGCTGCTGCAGCAGACGCTCGTCGTCTTTGGCGGGTTCAGCTCGATCCTGCTGGTCCTCTTCCTGGCCTGGCTGATGGCCTTCGTCATGGCGCCATTCGTCAACACCCTCGCCGAAGGCCTGCACGTCCCGCGAGGCCTGGCGACAACGATTGTCTATCTGGTCGCCCTCGTCGCTGTGGGGCTGCTGATCTTCGGCCTGGTGACCGCCATCACCGAGCAGGTTCGTGAGGTGAGCCGCACGTTCCCGGCGACGACGAGCCAGGTCGAGGCGACCCTGCGATCGTGGCAGCAGTCGCCACTCTTCAGCCGCTTCGGGATCGACCTGGTCAGCATCTTCAAGACGCTCCAGAACAGCCTTGGGCCGCTCACGGCGGCGGTCTTTGGGCAGGCGCAGGCGATCGCGGGCGCGACCATCGGCGCCATCGGCTCATTCGTCTTGATCCTGATCCTGTCGCTCTACATGGTCATGGACAGCGAACGGATTCTCAGCCGCATCAACCGGATCGTCCCGAACCGCTACAAGGATGAGCTGGAGATCTTCGAGAGGACCGTGGCGCGCGCCTTCGGCGGCTTCCTGCGTGCTCAGCTGGTGCTGGTCGCCTTCCAGGCCATCCTCGTGACGCTCATCTGGGTCATCTTTGGCCTGCCGTACCTGTTCCTGGTGGCCACCCTCTCCGCGCTCGCCATGTTCATTCCCTTCTTCGGGCCGCCGCTCGCGCTCGTCCCGCCGATCATCGCCGCCTGGTTCTACGGCTCCGCCTGGTTCCTGCCGATCGCGATCGTCCTGATCGCGGTGCAGACCGTGGCGGTCAACTGGCTCCAACCCCGGCTGATGCGCGGCGCGCTGGGCATGCACCCGATCCTGGTGCTCGTCGCGTTGCTGGTGGGAGCTCAGGTCGCGGGCGTCTGGGGCGCGCTGTTCGGCATCCCGGTCGTCGCCGTCCTCAACGTCTTCCTCAACTACTTCCTGTGGAGCGAGGTTCCGAACGTCGCCCTCCCCGACAGCGAGCGGCTCGCCCATGTCGATGAGGCGACCCTCGTCAGGGTGGAGAAGCAGCAGATCTCCGACGAGACCCATCCGCACATCCACGTCCACCGCTCGCTGCGTGCCGACGGCAAGGAGGAGTACGAGATCGTCGTCGACGAGGACGAGGACCTGGAGGCCCACGACCGCGCCACGGCGCTCGACACGGCGCACGACACCGCGACTTCGGGCCCATCCGCCTGGAGCGAGCCGTGGTCAGAACCGCCCGCCACACACGCCGACGACGAGCCGCAACGTGGCGACGAGCGCGCATCCGGGATCCCGGACGAGGCTGGCCTCTAGGCCATCGGCCGGATCACCGGGACGAGCCGCTGGTGGCCGGCGCTGTCGCGCAACGCCTCCACGGCCACCCCAAAGACGCGATGCACGAGCTCCTGCGTGAGGACCTCGTCAGGCTGCCCGTCGGCGACGATGCGTCCCGCGTCGAGAATCGCCACTCGCGGCGCTGCAACCGCGGCCAGTGTCAGGTCGTGAAGGACGGCGACCACCGCAATCCGCCGCTCGCGAGACAGCCGCCGGATCGTGTCCAGCAGGGTCACCTGGTGCGCAAGGTCCAGGTGCAGCGTCGGCTCGTCGAGGAGCAGCAGCCGGGGCTCCTGCGCCAGCGCCATGGCCACCAGCACGCGCTGCCGCTCGCCTCCGGACAGCTCCTCGGCATACCGCGAGGCGAGGTCACCCGCGTCGGCGTCGCGCAGCGCTCGCTCGACCGCCTCCTCATCCTCGCGCGTGGCCCCGAACAGGGAGCGGCTGTGCGGCAGGCGTCCCATGGTCACCAGCTCGCCGACCCGGAAGCCGCTCGGCAACTCGAGGCTCTGTGGCAGGACGGCGACCCGTCGCGCGAGCTCCATCCGTGACCAGCCACCGGCTGGACGATCGAAGAGCTCCAGCTCCCCGGCGTCGGCTCGCAGCGTCCCCGCCAGGAGACGCAACAGCGTCG
>VBKA01000247.1 GCA_005879815.1 Chloroflexota bacterium | reverse complement strand
GGTTCAGCGATCCCTCGGTGATCGGGTCACCGGCTGACACGTCGTCGCCGTTCTCGACCCGCAGCCGGGCGAAGTGCGGCACCCCGTACTCCCGGCTGTCGACCTCCTCCGAGTGCAGCGTGAGGGTGCGGCCTTTCTTGGTGATGCGGCCGGCAGCCGGGGCCTTGATCTCCGTCCGCTCGTCGTCCTGCTCGAGGACGGCCAGCACCTGCCCGTCGCTCACCTCGTCGCCGTCCGCCACCAGCACCTCGTGCTGCGCGGTGACCTTGATGGGGGTGTCGAAGGCGTCACGGTGGGTGATCACCGCCTTGATCGACTCGTCGGCGCCGCGGATCACCTCCGCCACGCCGTCGATCTCCGACATGATCGCCTGCCCCTTGGGGATGCGCGCCTCGAAGAGCTCCTCGACGCGCGGCAGGCCCTGGGTGATGTCCTCGCCGGCGACGCCGCCGGTGTGGAAGGTCCGCATGGTGAGCTGGGTGCCCGGCTCGCCGATCGACTGGGCAGCGATGATGCCCACCGCCTGCCCGAGTCGCACCAGGTCCCCCGTCGCCAGGTCACGGCCGTAGCACATGCGGCAGACGCCGTGGCGCGCCTGGCAGGTGAGCGGCGAGCGAACGCTCACCCGCTCGACCGAGCCCGTCTGGATCGCATCCACGGCCCGCTCGTCGATCTCCTCGTTGCGCGCGACGATCGTCTCGCCGCTCTTCTCGTCGACGATGTCGAGCGCCGCCATGCGCCCGATCAGCCGATCCACGAACGGCTCGGGGATCTGGTCCGATTCCTCGCGCGTGATCCACGTGCCGAGGTCCGTCGCGCAGTCGTCCTCGCGGGTGATGACGTCCTGCGCCACGTCGACGAGACGGCGGGTCAGGTAGCCCGAGTCTGCCGTGCGCAGCGCTGTGTCCGCCAGTCCCTTGCGGGCGCCGTGGCTCGAGATGAAGTACTCGAGCACGCTCATCCCTTCACGCAGGTTGGACTTGATGGGCAGGTCGATGATCCGCCCCGAGGGGTCGGCCATCAGCCCGCGCATGCCGGCCAGCTGGTGGACCTGGGTCACGTTGCCGCGGGCACCGGAGTGAGTGATCATCCAGACCGCCCCCTCCCGGTCGAGCCCGTCGAGCATGTCGCTCGTGACCTTGTCCGTCGTCTCGCGCCAGACGTTGACGGTCTGCTCGTAGCGCTCGTCGTCGGTGATGAAGCCGCGCCGGAACTCGCGGTCGATCTCCGCGACGCGTGCGTCCGCGTCCTCGAGGATCTTGCGCTTGCTGGGCGGGATCGCGACGTCGTCAATGCCGATCGTCAGCCCCGCCAGCGTGGCGTAGTGGAAGCCAACCGACTTGATGCCGTCGACCAGCGCCGTGGTGGCGGCCGGCCCAAGGCGTCGGTGGCAGTCCGCGATGAGCGCCTTGAGCGCCTTGCGGTCCATGGTCTGGTTCAGGAAGCGGAGCCGCTCCGGCAGGACCGTGTTGAACACGACCCGACCCGGCGTGGTCGTCTGCAGGCCGAGCACGGAGTGCCCGTTCTCGAGGTCGCCCTCCCAGCCGTGGGTCTCGACCTGGATGGGGTCGTGGATGCCCACCGATCGGCTCTGGAGGGCCATGATCACTTCCGCGTCGTCGACGAAGGCCTTGCGCGGCTTCTCCTGCTCGGCGGTCAGCGCCTTCTGGCCCGGCTTGATCAGCTCGCCCAGGCTGACGGTCAGGTAGTAGCAGCCCAGCACCATGTCGTGGGTGGGGCTGACCACCGGGGAGCCGTCCGCGGCGGAGAGCAGGTTCTGGGTGGAGAGCATCAGCTCGCGAGCTTCCTTCTGGGCGGCCGTCGAGAGCGGCACATGCACCGCCATCTGGTCGCCGTCGAAGTCCGCGTTGAACGCGAAGCAGACGAGCGGGTGGATCTGGATCGCCGAGCCCTCGACGAGCACCGGCATGAAGGCCTGGATGCCCAGGCGGTGGAGCGTGGGCGCCCGGTTCAGGAGGACAGGGTGATCGGCGATCACCTCCTCGAGCACGTCCCAGACCTCGGGACGCACGCGCTCGACGATGCGCTTGGCGCTCTTGATGTTGTGGGCAAAGCCCTTCTCCACGAGCTGGCGCATGACGAACGGCTTGAACAGCTCGAGCGCCATCTTCTTGGGCAGCCCGCACTGGTGGAGCTTGAGCTCCGGGCCGACCACGATCACGGAGCGACCCGAATAGTCGACGCGCTTGCCGAGCAGGTTCTGGCGGAACCGGCCCTGCTTGCCCTTGAGCATGTCGCTCAGGCTCTTGAGCCGATGGTTGCCCGTGCCGGCGATGGCGCGGCCGCGGCGACCGTTGTCGATCAGCGCGTCGCAGGCCTCCTGCAGCATCCGCTTCTCGTTGCGGATGATGATCTCGGGCGCCTCCAGGTCGAGGAGCCGCGAGAGCCGGTTGTTGCGGTTGATGACGCGCCGGTACAGGTCATTGAGGTCCGACGTCGCGAAGCGGCCGCCGTCGAGCTGGACCATCGGTCGCAGGTCGGGCGGAATGACCGGCAGGGTGCTGAGGATCATCCACTCCGGCCGCGCGCCGCTCTTGCGGAACGCCTCGATCAGGCGCAGCCGCTTGATCGCCTTCTTCCGGCGCTGGCCGGAGGTCTGGCGCATCTCGACGTGGAGCTTCTGGGCCAGG
>VBKA01000037.1 GCA_005879815.1 Chloroflexota bacterium | reverse complement strand
CGCACGAGGACCCCGCGTGACCTACCTGCCGACCCCTGAGCACGACGAGCTGCGCGCGGTCGTGCGCGAGCTCGCGGAGGAGCGGATCGCGCCGCGCGCGACGGAGATCGACCAGCGCGCGGAGTTCCCGTGGGACCTCAAGGAGCTGCTCGCCGGCCAGGACCTGCTTGGCACCAGCTTCGAGGAACGCTACGGCGGCACCGGGCTCGACGAGATCAGCCAGGTCATCCTGGTCGAGGAAGTGGCGCGCGCCGACGCCACGACCAGCCTGATTCCCATCGTCCAGAAGCTCGGCTCGCTGCCCATCACCCTGGCCGGCAGCGGCGAGCAGAAAGAGCGCTACTTCCCGCGCCTGGCCAGCGGGGAGTGGCTGATCGCCTTTGGGCTGACCGAGGCCGCGGCAGGAAGCGACGTGGCCGCGAACCGGATGCGCGCTCGACGTGACGGAGATGCGTACGTGCTCAACGGCTCCAAGCGGTTCATCACCCATGGCTCGATCGCCAACGTGCTCACGGTCTTCGCCCTGACCGATCCGGCGGCGGGCGGCCGCAAGGGGATGTCCGCATTCATCGTGGAGACCGATACGCCTGGCTTCTCCTCCCCGAGGCTCGAGCACAAGCTGGGAATCCGCGGCTCGCCCACCGCCGAGCTGCAGTTCGACGATGTCCGCGTGCCCGATCAGAACCGCCTTGGCGAGGAGGGAGAAGGATTCAAGATCGCCATGGAGACGCTCGACCGTTCGCGCCTCGGAATTGCGGCCCAGGCGGTGGGGGTTGCCCAGGGCGCCCTCGATGCGGCCGTCGCCTACGCAGGTGAGCGCCAGCAGTTCGGACAGCCGATCGGGGAGTTCCAGGGGATTCAGTTCATGCTCGCCGACATGGCCAGCCAGACCGAGGCCGCTCGACAGCTCACCTACGCGGCGGCTGCGCGGGTCGAGGCACAATCTGACGACCTGCCGTATTGGACGAGCACCGCGAAGCTCATCGCCGGCGACACGGCCATGCGGGTCACGAGCGATGCAGTCCAGATCTTCGGGGGCTACGGCTACATCACCGAATACCCGGTCGAGCGGATGATGCGGGACGCGAAGATCACACAGCTGTACGAAGGCACTCAGCAGATCCAGCGGATGGTGATCGGCCGGCAGCTGCTGCAGCGAGCGGGTGTCCGCGGGCGCGTGCGGGCGGAGAGTGCGGCTCGAGCGTGAAGATCGTCGTCTGCGTCAAGCAGGTGCCCGCCACCACGGCGGAGAAGCGCTACACGTCTGACTTCCGGCTGGACCGCGCGTCGGCCGAATCGGTCATCAATCCCCTCGACGAGTATGCGATCGAGCAGGCGCTGCGCCTCCAGGAGGCCGGAGCGGTCGAGTCGGTCGCGTACCTCTCGATGGGACCGGAACAAACGGCCGAGGCGTTGCGCCGCGCATTGGCGATGGGCGGCGACGAGGCCTACCTGGTGACCGATGGCGGCCTGGGCGGCGCGGATCTCTGGGCGACCGCCCGGGTCCTGGCCGCGGCCCTGGACAAGCTCGCGCCGGATGTGGCGCTGATGGGCATGGCCTCCGACGACGCGAAGGGCTCGCTGGTGCCCGGAGCGGTCGCTGCCATCCGTGGCCTGCCGCTCCTCTCGTACGGGTCCGAGCTCCGCCTGGAGGATTCGGTCGCCCGCATCCGGAGGCTCAACGCGACCGGCTACGACATCATCGAGGCTCCGCTTCCGGTGGTCGCCAGTGTCACCGACCAGGTGGGCGAGCCACGCTATGCAAGCCTGAAGGGCATCATGGCTGCGAAGCGCAAGCCGCTCGAGACCTGGTCGCTCGCCGACCTGGGGATCAGCGCGGATGAGCTGCATGGCGCGGCCCTCACACGCGTCGTCGAGGTGCGGCCGCCGGAACCCAAGGCGCCGACAGAGCGGATCGAGGGCATCCCGCCCGAGGAGGCGGCAAGCCGGATCGCCGACTGGCTGGCGGCACGCAAGCTGATATGAGCGAGGTCTTCTTCCTGGCCGAGTTCGCAGGCACGCCCGCCCGCTCTGCGCAGGAGCTGGCGACCGGCGCCGCCAAGCTCGCGCGGGAGGCAGGGGGTCAGGCGGTGGGCCTCGCCTACGGCGAGGGAGCGGCGGACGGCGCGGCGGCGCTGGGGACCTGGGGTGCCGCTCGCGTGATCGTGCTGGGCGACTCCAACGCGCCGGTGATCACACATGCCGCGGCCGCTGCATCGGCCATTCGCGATGGGGGATTGGCGCTGCTGGCGCCGGCGACGCCGAACGGACGGGACCTCGCCGCGGCGATGGTCGGGCTCCTCGGTGTTCCTGCCTTCGGCCCGGTGCGCGCGGTCAGGTTCGAGGACGGCCGGCTGAGGGCCGAGGCCTCGACGCTGCAGGGAACGTCGGTGACGATCTCGGAGCCGTCGGACGGAGCACCTGGACCGGCCGTGGTCCTGGCGCTGGCCGGTACGTTCACCCCCGAAGAGAGCTCCGGAACCGCCTCGGTTGAGACCGCGGAGACAGCGGAGACCGCGGAGACCGCGCCTGCCGATGGAGGCCGGCTGGCGGCGCCGCGCATCGTGGAGAGCCATGCGGAGGGCAAGGCAGCGGTCAACCTCGAGGAGGCGCAGGTCATCGTCGCGGGTGGGCGCGGCGTGGGGAGCTCGGACGGCTTCGCGCAGCTCCAGCAGCTTGCCGACGCGCTCGGCGGTGCGGTTGGCGCCAGCCGGGCCGCGGCGGATGCAGGTTGGGTACCCTATCAGCTCCAGATCGGCCAGACGGGCAAGGTCGATCTCCGGCGCCATTCAGCACCGGGTGGGTATGCAGACAGCGGAGAATGTGGTGGCCATCAACAAGGACCCGGATGCCCCCATTGGAGAGTTCGCCGACCTGTTCGTGGTTGGAGACCTGTTTGCGATCGTCCCCAAGTTGACCGATGAAATCCGTCGTCGAAAGGGAGCCTGAGAGACCGATGCCGCCCCACCTGCCCGTCACGCTGGTGGTCGCGATCGCCGCCGCCTCGCTGCTCCCCGCCAGCCTCTTCCGCGGCAAGCGCCGCTCCTTCACCGGCCGCGCCCGCGAGCTGATGCACTACCGCTCGATCCTGGCCGGCTACACGGGCCGCATCGACACCACGCTCGGCGAGCTGGGCGAGCTCTCCGACGCACTGCGACGCCGGGACGTCGACATCGACGAGGCGGTCGATCGGCTGGCGTCCGGCGAGGAGGAGCTGGACGTCATCGCCGACGAGATGCGCGAGATGGAGGCGCCGGAGCAGCTGCACGAGCTCCACCTGGAGTACGAGGCCAATCTCGAGCGCGCCCTGCGCGGGATCGTGACTGCCGAGCGTGGATGCGGTCTCACCCGACAGCGCCACCGCCCGCCTGACGACGAGGAGCCGCTTGCGTACTGGAAGCGCGGCCACGCAAACATCGTCCATGCCCGGATGCGCATGCAGGAAGTGGCCGAGGTGCTCCTGGCCTGGGAGCCGGGCCGCCCAGCCGAGGTGAGCGTCCACACTCGTCTCAGACGAGACGCCTGACCGAAGGTCGTCAGGCAGCCAGCTCTCCGGGGATCGCGCGCAGCTCCACCACCTCGCCCAACCGCAGGATGCGGAGGCGCATGGCGCGCCCGATCGCCTCGTCCAGCATGAGCCGCTGCAGGTCGCCTGCATCCGCGACCGCGTGACCGTCGACGTCGAGGATCAGGTCACCGCTGCGGAGACCGGCGGCCGCCGCCGGGCTGTCGGGAACCACCTCCTCGACCCCGATTCCGGCGGCGTGGCCAAGGCGGCGGGCGATGCGCTGGGAGAGCGGCCGGCGGGCGCCGGCGATCCCGAGCCACGCGCGGCGCACCCGGCCGTCGTGAAGCAGCGCGGCGATGATGCGCCGCGTGGTGGCGCCGATGGGGATGGCGAGCCCAAGGCCGATGCCCGCCACGGCGGTGTTGATGCCGACCACCTCGCCCGCAGCGTCGGCCAGCGCGCCCCCCGAATTCCCGGGGTTGAGGGCTGCATCGGTCTGGATGACGTTCTCGACGACGCGGGTGCCGGTACCGGCGCGAGCCGCCAGGGACCGCCCGAGGGCGCTCACGACGCCCGCGGTGACGGTCCCGGTCAGGCCAAGAGGCGATCCCACGGCCACGACCAGCTGCCCGACACGGAGCCGATCCGCATTCCCGAGCGTCGCGGCGTCAAGCCGCTCGCTGCTGGCGTCGACCTTGGCGATCGCCAGGTCGGAGAGCGGGTCTCGCCCGACGATCTCAATGCGCCGCTCGGCGCCGTCGCTGAAGACCGCCGTGCCACTGTCGGCGGCGTCGACCACGTGCGCCGCGGTCAGGAGGTAGCCATCCGGCGTGAACACGACGGCTGAGCCGCTGCCGGTCGGGCGCCAACCAGTGGCCTGCCTTCGGCCAGTCCGCAGCTGGACGACGCGCGGAAGTAGACGCTCCGCGACGCCGGTCACGATCTGGGAGTAGGCGTCCAGCGCCGCCCGTTCGGTCGTTGTCATCAGTCACTTGCAATCTACAAGTTGCGTCAAGTTGCTTCAAGTGCGCTATCCCCGCGAGTGACAGGTGCCTGTGCAGCCAGGATCCCCAATGGTCCAACGGGGCGGCGCATCACGCTCAATCCGCGCCCAGGATGGACGGACTGAGCGCCGCGGGGCACATTCGGCCAACCAAACCCGGACCGCGACTCGAATTCCGGCTTCCTTGGTCAGTTGGAGACTCAGCGCGCACATCGGGCGCGCGAATGGCAGTTCCGGCTTTGGGCGCTCCCGTCCCCATATCTTGTGGTACCCTGTGCGTCGGTACCACTGCTGGTATAGCCTGTACGAGGATGCTGCATGCGCTGTCCCCGCTGCAACGAAACCGGAACCCGCGTCATCGACTCGCGCGACCTGGAGGGCGGAAGCACCATCCGCCGTCGTCGCGAGTGCGAAGCGTGCGCCTATCGGTTCACCACGTATGAGCGCCCAGAAGGCGCGCGGCTGACGGTCCTGAAGCGCGACAGCTCGCGCCAGGAGTTCGATCGCAACAAGTTGCAGGCTGGTCTCCTCAAGGCCCTCGAGAAGCGCCCGGTCACCCTCGAGCGCGTCGAGCAGGCCGTTGACGAGATCGAGGGCAGCATTCGGTCCCGTGGCGAGGCGGGGATCTCGTCCATGGAAATCGGGCGGCTGGCAACCGAGGCCCTGCGCGACATCGACCAGCTGGCCTACATTCGCTTCGCATCGGTCTATCACTCGTACGAAGACATCGACACTCTCAAGCGCGAGGTGGACCGCCTCATGGGGCAGCGCCAGGGCACCCCGGAGTAAGCATCGCGTGATCCTGTCCGACCGCGATATCCGGTCCGCGATCGACGCGGGCCGGATCGTGATCGATCCGTTCAGCCCGGACGCGATCCAGCCGTCGAGCGTCGACCTGCACGTCGACCGCCGCTTCCGCGTCTTCCGCAACAGTCGCTATCCGTTCATCGACGTGCGGGAGGAGCAACCCGACCTGACCGAGCTGGTGGAGATCGACGCGGAGCAGCCGTTCATCCTGCACCCCGGCGAGTTCGTGCTGGGGTCGACGCTCGAGCGCGTCGTGCTGCCAGACGACCTGGTTGCCCGCCTGGAAGGGAAATCGAGTCTTGGGAGGCTCGGTCTGCTCATTCACTCGACCGCCGGCTACGTCGATCCCGGCTGGGACGGCAACCTGACGCTCGAGCTGAGCAACGTGGCGAACCTGCCGATCACCCTCTACTACGGGATGAAGATCGGGCAGATCAGCTTCCAGCAGATGAGCTCGCCGGTGGAGGTGGCCTACGGCGACTCGCGCATCGGGTCGAAATACCGCGGCCAGCGGGATCCGACCGCCAGCCTCTACCACCGCGATTTCGACCGTGGGCGCCTGCTGCCAGGCGAGCGCAGCCGCAATCGCGGCTGAGCCTGTCGGACCGATGGATGCCGATTCGCATCGCCTCTACGAAATCACGCCCGACTCGGAAGCCCGCGAGTTCGCCGGGGGCGTCCGCGTGCGGGTCGTACGCGCCGGATGGTTCCGGCCCGATGCCGGTGGCTTCTTCGGTGTCGTGCCAAAGCCCCTCTGGTCGCGGCTGATCGAGACAGATGAGCGGGGGCGGATCCTGTGCCGGCTGAACCTGCTGCTGCTCGAGATCGGGGGGAAACGCCTCCTCGTCGAGACCGGCACAGGCGAGCGCATGCGCGACAAGGACCGCGAGATCAAGGGGATCGAGGGCGGAAATCCAGCCGTCGCGCTGGAGGCCGTGGACATTGACCCGGCCACCATCGACTTCGTGATCGTCAGCCACCTCCACTACGACCACGCTGGCGGCATGGTCGGCGCCGACGGCCGTCCCCTCTTCCCGCGCGCCCGGTACGTCGTGCAGCGCGAGGAGGCGGCAGCGGCGCGCGGCGATCAGCTGCGATTGCAGGGCATCATGGAGACCGAGCAGCTCGAGTTGGTCCGCGCGGCGGGTCAGCTGGCCGAGGTGCACGGCGACGTGGAGGTCGTGCCCGGCGTGACGGTGATGCCGACCGGCGGCCACACGCATGGCTCCCAGGCGCTCATCATCGGACGCGCCGCATCCGGGCACGAGAACGGTGGGGCTGAGCGTGCCGTCTTCTTCGGCGATCTGATCCCGACCCGCTGGCAGCTCCCCGTGCGCTGGACCAGCGCCTTCGACGATTACCCGGTGGACGCCGTTGAGGTGCGCCAACGGCTGTTGACGCGCGTGGTCGATGAGGGATGGTGGTGTTACTTCACCCACGACCCCGGCGCGCTTCCCATCCAGCTCGAACGAACGGAAAAGGACGCGATTGCGGTTCGGGGTTCCCCGAGCGCGGTATAGTCCCATGCGCGGAGGCCCAATGCTCGTGCCCGGTGCGGGAGCGCAGAGTCGTTCAGGCAATGACCCAGGCCTCCGGGGGAGATGTGCTCATCGTCGAGGATGACCCCGCGCTGCGCGAGGTCTATGGCGAGGTGCTTGCTGGCGAGGGATTCGGGATCCGCCTTGCAGCCAATGGACATGAGGCGCTCGCGCTGCTCACCGCCGAACCCGAACTGCCGTGCGCCATCCTTCTGGATCTGCGCATGCCCGGCATGAACGGCTGGGAGCTGGCCGATCGGCTCCGCGACACCGTGCGTTGGCAGCGCTTGCCCATCGTCGTGATCGCGGCCCACTACCTCGTTGCTGACGAGGCCGAACGGATCGGTGCGGCATCCTGGCTGCAGAAGCCGGTGACCCTTGATCGGCTGGTGGCGGCCGTCCGAGGCGCATGCGCACAGCTCGGCGGAGCCGTCTGATCGTGGCCAAGGGGGAATCCGAGCTGGGCGAGGCGACTCCCGGGAGAGGCCGCAAGGCGACTCCCGCGGACCGCGCGACGCCTTCGCGAAGCCGGCGGCAGCGCATCTCCCCCGCAGGCAAGAAGACCGCGGGACACGGCTGGATCGGGTCTGCTGAGCAGCTGTACCTCGTCCTGCAGGAAGCCGGCGACGCGATCACCGTCGTCGACATGAGTGGCGAGCTGCGCTACGCCAATAAGGCCGCGGCCATCGCAATGGGCTTCGAGGACTCGGCTGAGGCGGTCAGATTGCCGCGAGAGGAGCTCATGGCCCGGTTCGAGCTCCTCGATGCCGAAGGTCGTCCACTCCCCGAGGAAGCGCTGCCCGGCCGGCGCGCGCAGCGCGAGGGCTCCGCGCCGGAAACCCTGGTCCGTTTCCGCATCCGCGAGACCGGAGACGAGCGCTGGTCCCTGGTGCGCCCCACGCTCGTCCGCGGCGCGGACGGCAAGCCGCAGTTCGTGATCAGCGCCTTCCATGACGTCACCGCCCTCAAGGCGACGGAGAGGCGCCTGACCCTGCTTGCCGACGCCGGATCCATCCTGGGCAGGTCGGTGGACTACCAGGAGTCCCTCAACGAGCTTGCGCGCATGGTCGTGCCGGATCTCGCGGACTGGTGCGTCGTCGATGTCGTCGAGCAGGAGAGCGGGGTGCGGCGAGTCGCGGTGGCACACGAAGATCCGAGCCTGGTGGCGCTCGCTGAGGAGGTGCAACTGCGGTGGCCCTCCAACATCGAGGAGGGAGCAACGGGCGAGGTTCTCAAGACGGGCGAGCCGCTCCTGGTACCGATCATCACCGAGGAGCAGCTCACCGCAGCGGCCCGCGACGCAGAGCACGAGAAGCGTCTTCGTGCCCTCGGCCTTGGCTCGGTCGTGATTCTGCCCCTCGTCGCCCGCGAGCGGGTGCTCGGGCTCCTGACACTGGTCAGGTCGGACCAGTCGCGGGCATTCAGCGAGGATGAGCTTCCGCTCTTCGCCGAGCTCGCGGCGCGGGCTGGAACAGCGGTCGACAACTCCCGCCTGCTGCACGAGGCCACCGAGGCAGTCAGGCTGCGCGACGATTTCCTGGCGATCGCGTCGCACGACATGCGCACGCCGCTTGCCGCGATCCTGGGCTATGTGCAGCTCGCCTTGCGACGCGCACGGAAGACGGAGAAGAGCGGCGGAGAGAAGCTGGTGGAGTACCTGACCGCCGCCGAGAACATGGCCGGGCGCCTGACCGATCTCGTCGCCGACCTGATGGACGTCAGCCTGTTGCGCAGCGGCCGCCCCGTCGCGCTCGAACCGGTCGAGCTGGAGATCGGTCAGGTTGCGGAGCGCGTCATCGAGGAGCACAGTAAACTCGCAGGCACGCACCACTTCGTGCTCGACCGCGTCGAATCGGTCGTCGTGGATGCCGACCTTCGCCGGCTCGAGCGGGTCCTCGACAACCTTCTCAGCAACGCGGTCAAGTTCTCTCCCGGGCGCGGGGAGATTCGGGTCACCGTCGACCGGCATGGCAGGATGGCGCGCATCAGGACCAGCGACGAGGGGCTCGGCATTCCGAAGGCGGACCTGCCCGAGCTCTTCACCCGGTTCCGCCGCGCATCGAACGTGGCTGGTGTGCGGGGCATCGGTCTCGGGCTCGCAGGGTCGCGCGAGATTGTGCGACAGATGGGCGGCGACATCGAGGTCAGCAGTCAGGAAGGCAAGGGATCGACGTTTACGGTCACCCTGCCCACGAGCGGCCAGTGATCCAACCGGAGCAGCGTGCGGGGATGCTCCTGGTCCTCGCGCTGCTGCTGGTCGCGTGCAGCGGCGCGGGTGGTTCAACAAAACCCCCGGCCGGCGTGTGTGTCAGGACCGATGCATCCAACGCGGTGACGCTGACGGCCAACAACCTGCAGTTCAGCACGGCCTGCATCGAGGCGTTCGTCGGGAAGAGCATTGTCATTCACTTCACGAACCAGGAGGCGGCGCCTCACGATGTGGTGGTCTTCAAGGACAGCTCCAAGAAGCAGGAGCTCGGCAGGAGCGACATCGTGACCGGTCCCAACGCATCGACGACGCTCACCATCGCGCCGCCGTTTCCGGGGCAGTACTACTTCGAGTGCACCATTCACACCGCCATGAACGGGTCGCTCATCGTGCGTGGCGAAGCTCCCGCTCCCTGACCGCGCCAGATAGAACTCAAGCGCTCGGCGGCCCGATCAGGTCGGAGAGGATCGCCGCCATGCGCGCCGGCGCGAGCGGACCGATGACCTCGCGTACCACGCGCCCGCGATCGTCGACGAAGTAGTGCCTCGGTAGGCCCGTGCCGCTCGCCCACCGATAGAAGTTACCGAGCGTCGGATCGAGCAGGATCGGGTAGCCAATGGCGTAGCGGCGCGCGAAGCCCGCGACGGACGATCGTTCCTCGCCCCAGTCGAGCCCCAGGATGAGGAGTCGGTCACCGTACGCCTCCGCCAGACGCTGCATGGCCGGCATCTCGGTGCGGCACGGCTCGCAGCTGGTGGCCCAGAAATTGACCCAGACCAGGCGCCCGCCGCCGTCGGACAGCGTCCAGCGCCGTCCCGTGAGGTCATCCGCGGAGATCGCAGGCGCCGCCTGACCCACGAGCGTGCCCTCGGTGCCGGTTCCACCCCCGCGCAGGAGAGGAACGAAGGCGAGCACCGCGAGGGCGATTGCGACGACCAGGATCCCCGCCGTCCAGACCAGGCTCGAGCGCCGGGCACGCCGGGGTCGCCGGCCGAGGGGCGGAGACTGCGCGCCTCTGGCGCTCATCCAAGAAGCGATCGAAGCTCGGACGCGCTCATCGGCGCCTCCAGGCGATCGACGCCGTCGACGCTGACGACCGGCACCCGGAAGCCGTAGCGCACGACCAGCGCGTCATCGGCATCGACGTCGACTCGCTCGTAGGCTTCGTGACCCAGCATCGCGTCGAGAAGGACGCGCACCTCGTCGCACAGGTGGCAACCGGAGCGCTCATAGAGGACGACGTGCCTTGTGGCCGGCTTCTCGGTCACCGCTCCTCCCGCTCGGGTGGGATACGATGGGAGCACGGCGCCCCCGTAGCTCAGAGGATAGAGCGCCGCCGTCCTAAGGCGGGCGTCGGGGGTTCGAGTCCCTCCGGGGGCGCCAAAACGACCACCTGGCTGTTCAATGGAGCGGCTGCAGGCGTCCACGCACTTGCTGCGACCGCGCGGTCACCCGTGTCCACTCGGCCCACAACCATACCGATGAGTTCTTGGGTCGCCGCCGGCGAGGCGGCCGCTAGATTCTCGGCAATCGTTGTCAGGATCTGACGGTTACGGCCAAATGTTTCGAGTCGCGAGTCGTCGCCGGGCAACGCGACAGGTGCATTGGCGCCATGCCGTGCCTCGGCTGAACCGAGCCTAACCGCGCATTCGCGGCTGGCACGGTTCGTTAACCCCCACCTGACTCGCTGGTGCACGCCGCGCACCGGGGATGGTCCGTCACGGTCTTCGCGTTTAGACTTGGCGACCTCACTTCGCCGACCGAGGGGTCCTGCGCAGATGGACGTCGATCCCACATCGGACGTCCCGAGTCCATCGCCTCCGCGGGCCGACCGACGAGCGGCGGAATCCCGCACGTTCCTCATAGCCGATATTCGCGGCTACACCCGGTACACGGACGAACATGGAGACGAGGCCGCTGCAGCTCTGGCGGCCCAGTTCGCAAGCCTTGTCGAGGTCGTCGTGCACGAGCATGACGGAGAACTCGTCGAAGTACGTGGGGATGAGACGCTCAACGCGTTCGTTTCGGCGCGACAAGCGCTGCGTGCCGCGGTAGCGATCCAGGCCCGGCTTCAAAGGGAGGGCTTGCCACGCGGCGTAGGAATTGGCCTCGACAGTGGCGAGGCGGTTCCCCTCGACACTGGCTACCGCGGGACGGCGCTAAATGTCGCCGCTCGCTTGTGCTCTCGGGCGAAGCCAGGCGAGATCCTGGCAAGCGATACGACAGTGCGCCTTGCCGGGCGTGTGGAGGGCTTGCAGTACATATCGCAGCGGACGTATCGATTGAAGGGTCTGGAGACTCCACTCCGAGCGATCCTCGTCGAAGGAGAAGCGCAGCCAACGGCTCACGCGTCGCCCGATTGGCGATCACGACTCCGCACCGCGACTCCCAGCCAACGACTGATGGGGTTAGCAGTGATCCTCCTGGCTATCGGTTCGCTCGTCATCTTGTTGTCTCCGCGAGCCTCGCCTTCTCGCGCAGAGCCGTCTTCGACGCCGAGAGTCAGCGCCGTCGCGCCGTCGCCTGTGATACTCGTCAACGACGTCCTTGGCTTTCGCGGAGGGAACGACCGAACCGGGACGATGCCAGGTCCGGCACCGAATGCTTCAGGGGGACCACTTGGTATCCGATGGCAATTTGAAGCAGACGCGGGCATCGCCGCACCGCCGGCGATCTCCCAGCAGCAGGTGTACGTCGGTGACCGGGGAGGAACACTTCATGTGCTGGAGGCGGCCACGGGGCGCGAGCTCTGGACGTACGACGTGGGGTCGGCCATGGCAACCACACCAACCATCGACGGTTCGCAGGCGTACCTCACAACACAGGGCGGAAAGCTGCAGGTCCTCGAGCTCGCGACGCACAAGGCAGGGTGGAGTCTCGTTGGGGTGATCCCCACGGCGTTGGCAGTGGACGACAACGTGGCGTACGTCGGGATGGGCACCGGAAATCTCATCGCCGTCTCATCCGCGAGCGGGAGCGCCGTGTGGCAGGCAAAGCTCGCGAGCACGCCGCATTACGTAGCCATTGACAGGACGACCGTGTATGTCACGACGTCGGCGACGGGTGATCTGTACGCCGTCAACCGATCGTCCGGCCGGATCCGATGGCACGCCTCCCTCCCATCCGCGTCGGTGGTGGCGCCGGCCATTGCCGGATTGAGCCTCCTCGTCGTCGTGCACGGGGCTGGTGGTCGCGACCAGGTAGTGTCGATAGGTGCCACATCGGGCGAGGAGGCGTGGACCTGGACTAGCCCTGAAGCGGGTGCGCTGAGCACACTGATGGTGACGGAAGACCATGTCTTTGTGACCAGCGCCGCTTCGGAGGGCGCTGTTCTCTGGGCTATCGATCGCTACAAGGGGGATCTCGCGTTCCCGCGTTTTGGGCAGGCGAGAGTGCTGAGTGCTTCGGCGGTGGACGAAACGGTCTTCCTGACGCTCGCAGACAAAACGGTTCGGGCTGTTGACGCGCGTGACCAGGACGGTATCGAGCTATGGAAGGTGTCTGTCGGTCAGGCGGTAGGTGAGCCGATTGTCACCGGTGGCACCGTCTTCGTCGTGGCGCGGGCCGGAGAGTCCGATCCCGCAAGACTCGTCGCTATCGGAGTCGTCCAATCAGGCAAGTACTCCGGACCAGATCCCTGGAAACACGTCACCGACCTCGTAGCCGGAGACAAGCAGCGCGCTCTCTATCTCAATGTCGCACTCGACGCACACGGGAAGGTCTACGCGGCTGACCGGATCCTCAGCCGAATCGTGATCTGGGGTCGCGACGGTAAGCCTCAAATCTGGGGACACTTCGGCGGTGACCCGGGAGAATTCAATTTTGGCGGCGTGACGGCGGGGGACCAGAGCCAGAG
Source organism: Chloroflexota bacterium (assembly GCA_005879815.1). Classification (GTDB taxonomy): domain Bacteria; phylum Chloroflexota; class Limnocylindria; order QHBO01; family QHBO01; genus CF-82. Next base: position 7,600 of record VBKA01000037.1, on the reverse strand, counting down.
CGTCGCGATTGCTGCAGATGGGCGCATCGCCGTCGGTGATGGGGGAAACCATCGCGTTCAGATATTCGACGCGAATGAATCGGAAATACATCCGGGCAATCGGCCGAGAGGGGCGAGCGCCTAGCGAGTTCGTAAACCCTTGCTGCGTGGCCTTTGATCCGCAGGGCCGCCTCTACGTGGCCGACGCGGGTCGGAACGACATCCAGGTCTTCGACATGAATGGCCGCTTTGTTCGCATCATCGGTGGCCCAGGGAAGGGCCAAGGCGAATTCAGCCGATTGGGCGTGCCGTACATCGATCCCGCGACCGGGCTCATCTGGGTACCGGACTATGCGAATGATCGGGTGGAGGTCGTTGACGCGAACGGCCTGTTTGTGGCGGAGTACCGGGCGGACGACAACGGCCGGTCGTTCACCGGCGTCAACGGGTTGTACTCGATGCCACAGGTCGACTCTTTGTGGTTGATGATGGCAACCAGAATTTCGTCTGGGTGCTCGCCTCTGATGGAACCGTCATTGCCCGAATGGGGCCGCGTTTACCGGATGAATCCAAGATTCAGCCGCCGTACCTCGCCCTAACTGAAGACGGCCGCCTGTATCTCCCCGACGCCGAAGGAAGCCGCGTTGTGGTGATGCAACTGCTCCCGCCACTCTGGCCGCCACCCTCTGACTAGAGCCGACACCCTTCGTTGACGGGGATTAGATAGAGCAGGAGAACCATGCGCATGGCAGAGCGAACCTGGCCGGCGCTGGTCGCCGAGGCCGTCGGTACTTTCCTCTTCTTCTTCATCGGCGCCGGCGCCATCGTGGTCACCACCGTGGCCGGCCCAGGCGGCCCGGGCCTGGTTGGTGTCGCCCTGGCGCACGGCTTGGCGCTGGCCGTGCTGGTCAGTGCGCTCGCAGCGGTGGGCAGCGGCCACTTCAATCCCGCGGTCTCCTTTGCGATGTGGGTCGCCGGCCGCATGGCGGCGGCGCGGGCCGGGACGTTCGTCCTCGCCCAGCTCGCCGGCGCCCTGGCGGCCGGTCTGGCGCTCCGCGCGTTCTTCTCGCCGGCCGCGTGGGGCCCGACCAAGATCGGCACCCCGGCGCTCGGAAGCGGGGTCGCTCCGGCGGCGGGCATCGCGATCGAAGCCGTCCTGACGCTGCTCCTGGTGCTGGTCGTCTTCGGCACTGCGGTCGACAGTCGCGCGCCCCAGCTGGGCGGATTGGCCATCGGTTTCGCCGTCGCCGCCGACATCCTGATGGGCGGCCCTCTGACCGGTGCCGCCATGAACCCCGCCCGTTGGTTTGGCCCCGCGGTGGCTTCGGGAGCCCTCGACAACTGGTACGTGTGGTGGATCGGGCCGCTCGTGGGTGCGGCCGCCGCCGGATTGCTCTATCGCTATGCGTTCGCCATGCCGGGATCCACTATCGGCCTACAGGAAGAAGCTGAAGGCACCCTGAATGCGCCAGAAGGCGTTGGCCACGATGAGCACGCCCACCAACATGATGAAGACGCCGGCCACCACGGCCACAACCCGATGGCTCCGCCGCAGCAGGGCAATGACCGGGCGTAGCCGCGGGAGGGCGACCGCCGCCGCAAGGAACGGGAGCGCCAGCCCGGCCGAGTAGGCGGCCAGCAGGATGAGCGCAGCCGGCCCGCTGTTGGCGGAGGCGCCCATGGTCAGGATCGTCCCCAGCACCGGCCCGATGCACGGCGTCCAGCCCACAGCCACCAACGCGCCGAGCGCCAGGGCGCGGGCCACGCGACCCGGCGGCAGCGCCTCCGGCGCAGGGGTTGGGAGCGTGAAGCGATCCAGCACCGGCCCGAAGATGCCGGTCGTCAGCAGGCCGAGCGCGATGACGGCGAGGCCCGCGACCTGCCTGATGCGTTCGACCTGGAAGAGCGCACCGCCAAGCAGACCGATGGGCGTGCCGACCAGCACGAAGACGGCACTGAACCCGAGGACGAAGAGGACCGCCTGGCCGATCACCGGACGGGTGGGAGCCAACCCCGGACCGCCGCCGTCGAGCGGTGATCCTGCCGGCACCGTGACGGCGACCGCAGACACCGCGCCGGCCGTCTCCCCCAGGAAGGCGAGGTAGACCGGGACCAGCGCCAGGACGCACGGCGACGCAAACGAGATGAGGCCCGCGGCGAAGGCGAGCGCGATGCTGACGTCCATGATCAGCCGACGATCACCGTGTCCATGAGGACCGCGGTTGGCTCCTCGACGATCGGCTGGGCGATGATCCAGAGCGAGAGGACCGTATAGGCGACCATGAGGGAGGCGAGCGGCACGCCAGCCCGAAGCGGCCGCTGGGGGGCGTCGCGCAGCGCGATCCGGTCGGAGAGGAAGATGGCGGCGATGTGCCCGAGCACGATGGCCGCCACCGACAGGTACCAGACCAGGCTGGTGGGAATCTCCAGTGCCGGAGCCGGGGCCAGCGGGTCGCGGGCGAGATCCGGTATCCACGCGACCCCCTGGATCACGAGCGTCAGGTAGTGGGCGATCATGTACCCGCCCGCGATCGGGAGGAGCGCTGCGGCGTAGGCGCCAACCAGTGAGCCGAGCCCGGGCCTCGCTCCCTCGCTCAGCCGTCGCGTGATCGCGGCTCCGACCACGAAGACGACCAGAAAGAGGAGCCAGGTTCCGAGCAGGCCCAGCGTCCCCGCAGCCAGGAAGGCCTTGAAGCCGCCGAGCGACGCCTGGACGACGGAGAGCAGCCAGTTCTCGATCTCCTGCCAGAGCCCGGTCTGACGGAGACCGTCGTAGCTGACTCCCGCCAGCACCAGGACGATGAACGCGGCATCCGACCAGCCGCCGCGGCGGACCTCCGTGAGCCCCGCGAACCAGGGGCGCAGCTCCGGCCGGCGCTCGGTCGAGTCGGCGGCGGCCGCGCACTCAGGGCAGTCCACGCAGTGGTCGGGGTGGCAGCGCTCGAGACAGCCGGCGCAAACATTGGCCTCCACCGCGCGCCGGCCCAGCGGACCGATCCTGCCCAACCAGCCGAGCAGCACCTCGAAGAGCTCAGCATTCCGCAGCCAGGCGACTCGCCCGAAGCAGGCCATGCCCACCAGGGTGACCAGCGTGTATCCCACCATCAGCGCGCCCACCGAGCCTGCTTCGGTGGCTCCGGGGAGCACGAGCTCGCTCCAGATCCCCGCGAAGAGCAGCAGCACCGCCGGCCAGCGAGCGGCGCGAAGAGGGTAGACAAGCCCCAGGTCGAGCCGGTCGAAGCCCACGAAGCGTGCGAACCGCTCGAGGAGGGTGAAGCTCGTGCGAAAGGGGCTCAGCGACGGCCATGGATTGCCGAGCAGCACGGACGCGATCGGCAGCCCTACCCACACGAAGATCCACAACCCGATGGCCGGGACCGGCGTCTCGCCACCGATCAGGAAGGCGGCGACGATCGCGCCGTACCACCAGAGCAGGCCTGTGGCCCCGAGCAGCCAGTGGATGACCAGCGAGGGGAGGAGCGGAATCGCAAGATGCGGATAGCGCGGCTCATCCGTGCCGCCCGTGACGATGGCCCCCGACACCACGAAGGACGCGGCGACTGCGATGCCCGCGCCGGCCAGCTGCATCCACAGGGGGATGGGGGATTGGAACGGCTTCCCCACGGCATGCCCCAGGACCGGCTGCGAGACCAGCCCGGTCAGGGCCGCGGCGGCAAATACCGAGATCACGGCGCGACCACGCGCTGCGGATCGGAGGGCGCGGCTCACTGGCCCGAATGCCATCCGCTGTGCAGGTAGTTCACCAGGTCCCAGCGCTCGTTCTCGGACAGTTTCGTCGCAAAGGATGGCATCTTCGTGCCGGCCAGCCCGTTCGTCACCAGGTAGTGCAGCTCCGGATCGCTCATTCGGGAGATAGATGGACCGATGGCGCCCGGAGCCGGAAGCATTCCCGCGCCCTGGGGACCATCGCCCGATCCGTCCGCACCGTGGCAGGTCGCACAGTTCGCCAGGAAGATCAGCTTTCCGCGCTCGACGGATGCAGCGCTGGCGGCGATCGGGTTCGGGCCAGGCGTCGCGCCGCGGTTGGCGGCCTCCACCACCGAGCGCGAGCCGATGCCCAGCCCCGCAACCACGGCCACGGCCACCAGGGCGACCCGAGCAGGCGCCATCCAGCCGAGAGGCCTTGCGGTTACCCGGCCCGAACGCTCGAGGAGAGCGACCAGCGCAAGCGCCATGAGTGGGAGACACAGGAGCAGCCAGCCCGCCAGGCCATCCGGCAGCAGCCAGAGGAGGCCGAGGACCGCGGGAACCCCGAGCCCGGTGTCGGGTGGGGGAACCAGCTCGGGCGGGATCGGATCCTGCACGCTGATCGGGAACGACACGGACTCGAGCCCGCCGGCGCGTTGGACGAGGACACCGATCGTCCAGGCACCGACCTCCGGGGCGAAGGCCCCCTGAACGCTCCAGATGGTCGCGTCCTGGGTTCGGGTCATTCCCACGCGCTTCGTGCCGAAGCGGCTCCCGGAAGGAGCGGTGAACTCGATCGCCACGGCCCTGACGTCGGAGCGGGGCGCGCCGGTCGCGGGGTCGGAGACCACCACTTGATACAGCTGATCGCCTGGGGCAGGAATGCTGATCGCCGCGTGGACGTTCGAGGACCCAGCTGTCCCGTACAGATGAGCCGTCTGGTTCGCGGCACTCGACAGGGTCGCCACCCGGCTGGCCGCCGGCTGGATGGAGAGCATGGTGGCCGCGACGGCCACCGCCACCAGGCCGATCAGCGCCTCCCCGCCGATGAGGGTCGTCGCTCGCGCCGTGGACCCGCGCCGCACGAGCAGGAAGTTGACGGCACCGATGGCGACGGCCACCGAGAAGAGCGTGGCCTTGGCCAGGACCAGGTCGCCGTACTGGCTGGCGACGACGTTGCGGGCCGCGCCGATCACGATCGGCGAGTTGGCTAGGCCGGTGAGGACCACGACCGGCGCGGCAATCATGGCGACGCGTGAGTGGCGGGAGAGGGCCGCTCGGAGGACCTCGCGCCGGTCCGATTGCATGCGGCGCATGTGCCACGCCAGCAGGGCGAGTCCGCCCAGGGTTCCGAGCCACGAGCCGACCGCGACGAGGTGGAACCAGTCGATGAGCGCGAAGACCGGGCCGCCGCCTGCGAAGGCGTGGCCGGCGAAGCTCATCCCACCCAGAGCCGCCGCGGTCGCACCCAGGACGCCAAGCAGCAGAGCGGTGTCTAGGTCACGGGCGGGACGACCCCGACGCCGCGCCTCGTCGAAGGCGAAGAACCGCGCGGCCGCCAGGAGAAAGGCCGCAAACGTCCCGAGCAGCGTCACGCGCATGGCGATCGCGAAGGGTGTCCACCCGAACGGGGCGGCGAAGTCGAGGGGCACTCCCTGGTGGCCGGGGTGGGTGTGCCCTCCAGAACCGATGGCGCCGGCGGCGAGGGTGAGGAAGATCGCGAGCGAGAGGAAGGCCCCAAATGCCAGGATGGCAATCGCGCTCCATGGGCCAACGCCACCGCGGAGCGCCACCTCCCGCTCCCCGCGCCTCGCGGCCCCGAGTGCTGGCCGCGCAGATGCGAGCCAGAAAAGCGCCGTCCCGAACAGGACGAGCAGCAGGACCAGGACCGCCCAGCGCGCCGCGATGGTGGTCGGCTCGATGGACGGCGACGCGCTTGAGGCGGAGCCGATAGGACCGGGCTGTGTCCCAGTGGGATCGAGCAGGAAGGCGTACTGGCCGCTCGTCACGTGGCCATCGGCGGCTGAGGTGACGCGGTAGCTCACGGTGTAGATGCCCGCCTTAAGGGCGGGGACGTCGGCCGTTGCCGTCGTCGCCGCGGCGTTGATCCGAAGCGCGCCGGTTCCGACTACCGGGCTTCCGTCAGGTCCCAGCAGTGTCAGCGACGAGTTGGCGGGATCGATCGCTTCGGTGAAGGTCAGCACAAGCTGCCGTGGAGACGTGGTGATGCTCGCGTTGGCGGCGGGAACGGAGCTGACGAGCTCGGCGTGGCCCAACGCCATGCCAGGCACGGCGATGAGCGCGACGAGGGCAACCTGCGCTGCGACCAACGAGGCGCGCAGGCGGAGCGCGCGCTCAGTCCTCCGCGAAGAACGCGTCATCGCCGTAGCGCTCGAGCCAGCGGCGGCGCATGAGGCGGAGGGTAGCGATCACCACCGGCTCCGGAGTGCCAGGCGGCATGAGGCTGGCGAGGCCCGCCCTGACCTGCTCAGAGCCCTCCACGCCCAGCAGGGCGAGAAAGTCGCGTACTCGCTGCGCGGCCGTTTTGCCCTCGCCGCGCATCGTGACCAGCACCTCGACCTCGTGCTCCAGCGCCCCGGCATAGTCGGTTTCCGGTCGATCCAGCTCCGCCAGGAGCGCCGGGACGGCATCCAGCCGGGGGTCCGAGTACGCCCAGCGCACGAAGCTGTCGAGCGGTCCCGCGCCGCGCTCGTGATGTCCTGCGTGGAACTGCTGCAGGTAGCGCTGGCGCTCCGCCTCCGTCCTGGTCAGCGCGATCTGGGCGATCTGGCGCATTTCCGGTGTCCATCGTCGCAGCGATTCGATGAACTGGCGCAGGGTGAGGGTGCCCGGTGTCTGTGCCCGAAACCGGTGTTCATGGGTGGCATGCACGGGCCCGTATACTACCGGCCGTGCGTCGCCAACCCCGCGCGCCGCTCCCGCCCCGCGCGCAGTCCTTAGGCTCCTCGCCCTGCTCGTCGCCTCCTGCATGCCCACGGCGTCACCTCGTCGCGAAGGCTTGAGGCGAGTCGCGGCGCCCCTCGCCGCGCTCATCCTCCTCGCTTCGGTCACCGGGCTTCAAGGCCTTCCGGCGCGCGCCGCCGATGCACCGCTGCGCTACCTCGGCGGCGCGGTGAAGACGCTCGATCCGGCTCGCATCTCCGATGCCGCTGATGTCCAGCTCCTCCTGCAGCTATACGCCGGGCTGACCCGCCTCGACGAGGAAGGAAGGGTCTATCCGAGCCTGGCGAGGTCATGGGATGTCGCAGGAGACGGCCGCACGTACACCTTTCATCTGCGCAGCGGCCTGCGCTTCTCGGACGGATCACCACTCGAGGCCAGCGACGTGCGGCGCTCGTGGCTTCGCCTTCTCGATCCTGGGGTGCATGCCACTGCACCCGACGTGCTGAATGTCATCGTAGGGGCCAGCGAGCGGGCATCCGGAGCGGGGAGCGAGGCGGCGGTGGGCGTCCAGGCTCCCGATGCAAACACACTGGTGGTCCACCTTCGCCACCCGGCGAGCTACTTCACGGCGATCACCGCGACACCCTCGACCTTCGTGGTGCCGCGCACCGCGACAGCATCGGACACATGGCAGACGGCCAACCACTTCATCGGTTCAGGGCCATACGTGGCGAACAGCCAGAGCGGAACCACGCTCGTGATGAAGGCCAACCCTGACTACGCCGGCACGCCGCCACCGATCCAGGAGGTCGACTGGATCACGGACATCGACGGGGACGCGGTGACCGCCTATGCCGACAGCAAGCTCGACCTGGTCCAGATCGGCGGCTCGGACGCGACCTGGATCGCCTACGACCATGAGCTCGGCCCGGCCCTGCATCGTGCAGCGGCCCTGTCCGTGGAATACATCGGCTTCGACACGAGGCATGCGCCCTTTGACAACCCGAAG
>VBKA01000241.1 GCA_005879815.1 Chloroflexota bacterium | reverse complement strand
CGCCTGGTCGAGATGGTCGTCGAGAGCGTGCGCGTCCACATGCTCTCGAGCCAGCACGTCGTCATCCTGAAGGAGACGGAGCGGGACCGATACCTGCCCATCTGGATCGGTCCGTCCGAGGCAAATGCCATCGCCATGCGATTGCAGGGCCTGTCAGCGGAACGTCCCCTGACGCACGACCTGCTGGTCAGCATCCTCGAGTCGCTGTCGGCCTCGGTGAGCCGCGTGGTCGTCACCCATGTGACCGATGGAACATTTCACGCCCGCCTCTACCTCGAAACGGGCGACGGCAGCGAGACGGAGATCGACTCACGCACCTCGGACGCCATCGCCGTGGCGGTGCGAACGGGATCGACGATCTACGTCGACGCGCGGGTGCTGGACGAGGCCGGCGTCGAACCGGACCAGGCCGATGACTCCGAAGAGAGCGACGCCAAGCTCGCCGTCTTTCGCGAATTCGTCAACTCGCTCGACGTCGATCTGCCGCCGGGCGAGATAGGCCCGCCCACCGAGGAGCAGAGCAGCTAGGCGCGCATTCCGAGGAATCCGCCCCGGCTGAAGAGGAACGACGCGGCGAACGCCGCGAGGCCCAGGGGGACGAGCGCGAGCGAGCCCAGGTTGATGCTGAACGCGTCCAGCACGAACAGCACGATCGCCACGAGCAGCAGGATTGAGGACGGGTCGAAACGCATGAGGACCTCCTTCGGCAGCCGATGTAGGCAGCCGCTGTGCCAGCCCGCTCCGCCTTCCGGCGCCTAAGAGGGCTCCGGACCCTGCACCGGTAGCTCGCCCAGGGTTCCGCGCCGATCGAACCAGAGCGCAAGGCGCAGCTTTCCGAGGTCGCGGAAGGTCCGCATGATCTTCACGAAGCTCGCACCCGTGTTCGTGCCGGCGGCTCGCGGGAAGTGGTGCACGCCAACCTGCGCCATCGGCACCTTGCGAGCGCGAAGCTTGATCAGCAGCTCCGCCGACAGGAACGGGCCGTCCGATTCGAGCCGCAGGCCGTCGAACACCTCGCGCCGAAAGACCTTCATGGCGCAGTCGATATCGCGCACCCGAAGGCCAAAGGCGACCGAGACGACGGCGTTGTAGGTCTTGGCGATGAACAGCCGATGGAAGGGATCTCTTCGCTTGATCCGCCATCCGATCACGGCGTCGACTTTCTTTCGCCCGGGATCGTCGAGGCGGTCGAGGAGGAGCTGAAGCTCGTTCAGGTCAAACTGGAGGTCGCCGTCCGAGAAGGCGATGAGCCGCCCGGAGGCGTTCGCGAAGCCGGCCTTCAGCGCACCCCCGTAGCCGCGATTGGGCTGGTGGAAGACGTGGACCCGTGACTCGGCGGCAGCCAGCTGATCGGCAAGCTCCGGCGTGCGATCGCTCGATCCGTCATCCACGATGAGGACCTCCAGCGAATCGGCCATAGGCCCGATCTGCTCGAGGGCCAGCTGAACGGTGCGCTCGACGTTCTCCTCCTCGTTGTAGGCCGGGAAGAAAAACGTGAGGTGGGGCCGCGATGGCGCGGCGAGGGGCTCGGTCACGAGGGCGGTTGCTCCCTGATGTGGAGGAGTGAGCTGAACAAGGGACGGGTCTCGACCCATTCTGTCGAGAAGGTTGCGACGATGCGGTCACGATTCCAGTCAGGTGGCACCACGTAGACCGGCCGTTTGCCGAGGAATCTGCGGATGGCGCCGTCGATCGTCACGTAGCCATCGTCGAGGATGTTGCGTTCGTCGATGATCGTCACATCCGGGCGCTCGCCCAGGACCCAGCGGTGGTACCAGAGCGGCGTGGAGTAGCTCCACCAGCTGATGAGGACCGCACGCTGCGGCAGCTCGGCGTAGACGCTCGACACCCACTGGTCCGCCACCCGGTTGTCACTCTGGTCGGCGGGCTGGTAGTTGACCACCAGCGTGACCAAAGGCAGCGCCAGTGCCAACGTCAGGGTGACCAGGGCGGCCGTCGAGGCGAGCCGGCGCCGGCCTGCGATTCCCGCGAATCGCCGCGAGGTCTGCGCCGCGGCGCGCGCCGCGGCCCCGCCGATCATTGCTACCGCGACCCCGATCATCGGCGCGGTTGCGACCAGCGCGGGCACGTAGTAGCGGTCGATGTCACCGTCGTTGAAGTTCATCGAGTAGACGATGTCGGCCACCACGATGAGGCCCAGGAACACGAATGCGCCCAGGTGGCGAACCGCCAGGGTGGCTGCCCCGACTGCTGCGAGCACCCACCCGGGCCCCAGGTACTGCCTGCCCAGCACGACCGAAGCGTCTGGCCACTTGTCGCCGATCGAGCCGATTACGTTGCTGAAGTCGAAGAGGCTGTGGAACTGCTCGGCAAAGATCAGGTAGCGGATGCGGTCGAGGGTGTCGGGCCGCGCGTAGAAGAGGGGCGGCTCGGGAGGCGTCAGCGCGCGGATCGGGATGTACAGGTAGGTCGCCAGCCCCATCAACAGGAAGCTGACGCATCCGAGGATCAGCTTCCATCGGCGCCACAGCGCCGGGTCGACCACGAACAGCCAGACTGCAATCCCGAACGCCATGAGCCCGACCAGCGGATGGTTCCCGAGCGCGATCCCGAAGACCAGGGCCGCCGCCAGCAACCAACCGCCCGCGCGCCTGGCGCCGCCCCACTCGGCGGCCCAGGGCGTGGACATCGGCGCGCACCGCGATCGCCCAGGTCTCCTCGGCGACGGCGAACACACCGCCCGCGATGGCGGCCGCGGTGGCGCGCAACCCCGGATGGCGCTCATCGATGAGGTGCCCGGTGATGAGCACCACGAGGCCCGCGGAGAGGGCGATACAGATTCCCGACAGGACGTTCATCCGCCACGCCACGTCGCCTAAAGGGATCTGGCTCCACAGCCAGCCGAGCATGGCGTAGGTCGGGAATCCGGTCGGATGGAAGATCGACAGGGTATGCGGGACCGTCTGGGCCTCGGCAGTGTCCCAGAAGCCGGTCGACGGGAGCATGGTGCGCAGGAAGATCCCGAAGGCGACCACCGAGACCGCCGCCGCGGTCCATGACAGCATT
>VBKA01000249.1 GCA_005879815.1 Chloroflexota bacterium | reverse complement strand
ACAGCAGCGCGGTCGTCTCCTCGCTGAGCCCGAGCGGGCCCTGAAGGTAGAGGAGCATGAACGGCGCGACGATGTCCAGGCCGCGGCCACCGGCCGCCACCAGCGAGGCACCCAGGATGGCCCGCAGGTCCTTCCTCGCAATGACCGCGAGGAAGTGCTCGCGCGGGGTGCCGGACGCCTCCGCGGCCCGCCGGTAGGCGCCATGGTCCTCGCGGACCGTCAGCAGGATCGTGCCCCCGGCCAGCAGCGCCGGAATGCCGAAGACGGCCACCGTGGCCTGCCAGCCGATCGCGTGGATGAGGGCGAGCCCGACGAATGGCACCAGCAGGGTCCCCACGTTGCCGCCGCTGATGTGCGCGCTGATCGCAAAGCCCCGCCGCGTCGCTGGATAGAGGTCAGAGAGCAGCGCATTGCCGACCGGATGCTGAGGGCTCGACCCGATCCGCACGCCGCTGATGGCGGCGATCAGCTGACCAAGGTTCTGCGCCAGCCCGGCGACCATCAGGAAGACGCCGAACACGATCTGCCCGGCCCCGAGGAGGACCGGCCGAGCGACCCGCCGGGTCAGGAACCCATAGGAAAGCTGCATCAGACCACCCACCGCACTGGTGATCGCGATCAGCAGGCCGATGTCACCGGCTTGCAGCGCGAACTGCTTGATGACGTACGGATAGGCGAGCGGCAGCAGCGCGGACAGGGCATGCACGACGGCATGGCTGAAGGCGAGCAGCGCCAGCGTCAGCCCAGAGCCCTTGGGGCTGCCGGTGCTAGGATCGGTGCCGATGTCGGTCCCCACGCGTTCCTCCGCCGTGCCCGGCGAGGCCGCCGGTGCGAACGACGGCCTGGAGGCCTGGCTGGTCGCCACGATTCCACCGCTGATGCGCCATCTGCTGGCGCACGCGCGCCGGCGGCCCTCCTGGGGCGAGATGACGACCTACCAGCAATACAACGTCCTGCGCATCATCGACGGCGAAGGACCGATGGCGCAGGGCGAGATCGCGCGGCGGCTGCTGGTGAGCGCGCCGGTGGTGACCAGACAGGCGACGGCCCTCGCCGACGCGGGATTGGTCGAGCGCCAGCCCGATGTCGCGGATCGACGCTCGATCCGCCTGGCGTTGACCGCCAAGGGGCGCCGACGCGTGCGAGCCATGCGTCGGGAGCTGCTGGCAGCGGCGGGTGAGCTGCTGGCGCCCCTGCCAGAGGCACAGCGCGCCGGATTGGCGACCGCACTCGAGCAGCTGCGGGTCCTGCTGCCGTCGCCGAAACGCTAGCCCCTCGTTCCTCGGTCGGCGGCAACCTGGCGTCGAGGAGGTTCCGGGCGCGACTCCCCAGCGCGTGGCTCGTCCGGCGCGCGAACGACGGCCTCCACGCCTGACGCTTGCGGCAGCGTCCCCTCCGTGCGCGGCGCCTCGGACAGCGAGGGCATGCTGACCCTCCGGACCAGCTGCCAACCGGCCACCGCCAGGATGACGAGCGAGAAGAGCGCACCCAGCACGAAGCCGGCGGGCGCACCCCACAGTTCGGCAACGCCACCTGCGAACAGCCCGCCGATCGGTGACGATCCGGCAAAGACCAGGACGTAGAGAGACATCACCCGTCCGCGGAGCTGGTCCGGAACGCCGTACTGCACCGTCACATTGATGGTGTTGATCATGAGCATCGAGCTCAGGCCGATGAAGACCACCCAGACGTACGCGGGCGCCACCGACCGCGTGGCTCCCAGCAGCAGCTCGAACGCCACGAAGATCAGTCCGCCGCCGATGATCAACGGAACGAGCGGCCGCCGCGACCCGGCGAAGGCGAGGGACATGGAGCCGATGAGGGATCCCACGCCCATCACCGCGTACAGCGCTCCGTAGCCGTCCGCCCTGAGGCCAAGGGTGTGGACGGCGAAGAGCGGCAGCAGCGTCTGGAAGTTGAGCCCGAAGATGCTGATGCCACCCAGCAGCACCAGTGGCCACAGGACGCTTGGCGTTCGGACGGCGTAGCGAAGGCCTTCCGCCACGCTGCGGAGCACGGGCAGGCTCTCCGCCGAGCGGGCCGCTCGGTAGAGCTGGGATGGGTCGATCATCGCCAGCCCAACGAGGACCGCGACGTAGCTGACCGCGTTGATCCCGAAATTGACCGCCGGACCCCAGAGCGCCAGCGTGACGCCGGCGATGGCCGGTCCGACGATACGGGCCGCGTTGAACGACGCCGAGTTCAGCGCGATCGCGTTCAGCAGGTCGCGGCGCGGGACCATCTCGGCGGCAAAGGCCTGGCGGACGGGCATGTTCACCGCGTTGATGCAGCCGAGCACGAAGGCGAGGATGAAGATGTGCCAGATCTGGACGACGCCGGTGACGGTGATCGCAAACAGGACTACTGCCTGAAGGGCGGCGCTGCCTGAAGGGCGGCGGCGACCTGTGTCCAGATGATCACCTTGCGCTTGTCCATGCGGTCGGCAAGGACGCCACCGAGCGGAGCCAGCACGGTCGATGGAGCGAATTCGAGCGCCAGCACGATCCCGAGCTGGAGCGGTGAGCCGCCGAGCAGCAGGACGAGCCACGGCTCGCTGACCGACTGCATCCAGGTGCCCACCAGGCTGAGCACCTGACCGATCCAGAAGAGCCGGTAGTTGCGGTGCCGCATCGCCGCGAACGGGCCGCGGGAGCTCCCCGGCCCAGGGGCAAGAGGCACAGCCCCGTCGGGCGGCGCAGGGTGCTGCGGGAGGAGCTGGGTAGGAAGGGCGCTCGCGAGGCGCCGCGTGAGGTCGGCGAAGGTCATGGGTGCTTAACTATGTTAACAAA
>VBKA01000246.1 GCA_005879815.1 Chloroflexota bacterium | reverse complement strand
ATGGCGCTCAGCTCAAAGAGCGGATCAGAAGCGATCGCCAGGCGCGTCATCAGGAGCCGATGGACGGCGGCCGTCATCCTTCGCCTTCTCTTGTGCGGCGGCTGAGCGGCCGGCACGAAGAGGACGCGATCCAGCGCGAGCTCGTCAGCCGCCAGGGTCGCGAGCCAGAGGTGGCCGATGTGCGGCGGGTCGAACGTCCCGCCCAGGACGCCAACCCGGCCTGGTGCGCCCGCGACGGCTCGTGCCGTTTCTGGTTCAGGCAGTGTTGCTTGGGCGATCGTTGGGCGGGATGGTGGGGCCTTGACCCGGATACCCACAGCCTGGGTGCGGCTCATTCCTCTCCCCACTCGAGCTCCGCCTGACCGATGCGGACCATCATGCCGGCCTGTACGCCGATGCGCCTGAGCTCGGCCTCGATGCCGAGCCGCGCCAGCAAACGCTCGAATCGTTCGCGGGACTCCTCGTTCTCGAAGTCCGTGCGGTTGGCCGCCTCCTCGATGCGCCGTCCTTGCACGCGGAAGCCCCCGGCTTCAGCCCTCACCTGCCAGCCCTCGGCAAGCGGATCGAAACGGAAGACGTGGACCTCCTCGCGCCCGGCGGTCTGCTGCGTCTCGCTGCGCTGCGCCTCGTCCAGCGCCTCCCCCAGCGCCCGGCCGAGCTCAGCGAGCCCGGTTCCGTCGTGGGCGGAGACCCCGATTGCCGGCGGGTCCGCGGCGAGCTCCCGTCGAATCGCGGGGAACCGCTCCTGGACCTCGGGCAGGTCGAGCTTGGTGACCACCAGGCGCATCGGCCGCTGCAGCAGCTCCGGATCGTGGAGTCGCAGCTCCTCGGCGACCGACCGCCACTCTGCGACGGGATCTTCGGCAGTCCCGTTCACGACGCCCAGCAGGGCGCGCGTCCGCTCGACGTGCCGCAGGAAGGCATGCCCCAGGCCGTGGCCGGCGTGCGCTCCGGCGATGAGACCCGGCACGTCGGCGAGGAGCGCGGTGCGCGGCTCCGCATCGGCATCGTCGCCGCTGACGAAGACGCCGAGGTTCGGCGTGGTGGTGGTGAAGGGATACGGACCGATGCGCGGGGCTGCCTCGGTCAGCGCTGCCAGCAACGTCGACTTCCCCGCATTCGGGGCGCCGATCAGCCCGACATCGGCGATCGTCTTCAGCTCGAGCTCGATCCAGCGCTCCTCGCCTGGGTCGCCCTTCTCGTAGTGGCGCGGTGCGCGGTGGGTGGGCGAGGCGAAGTGCACGTTGCCGCGCCCTCCCCGTCCGCCACGGGCGACCACCATTCGCTCGCCCGCCGCCAGCAGCTCCCCAACCGTCTCGCCGTGCTCGCTGCGCACGACCGTCCCGGGCGGGACGCGGAGCACAAGATCGGCTCCGTTTCGGCCATGTGAGCGCCGGCGCCCGCCACGCCCACCGGGTTCGGCGCGGAAATGCCGCGCCTGTCGGTAGTCCCACAGCGTGGTCATCCCGGCCTCGGCCACGAGCACGATGTTCCCGCCCCGGCCGCCGTCACCCCCGTCGGGGCCGCCGCGGGGCACGTGAGCCTCACGGCGAAACGAGGCGGATCCAGGCCCGCCGCCGCCGGCGGCAACGAGCACCCGGGCATGGTCGACGAACACGATCCCGATGATACGGTGCGCACCGGGCCGGTCGGTGGCACAGCGATTGGGTGAGGCGGGGCGGCAGCCTACAGGTAACGCAGCGGATTGACGAACACGCCTCCCACGCTCACCTGGAAGTGCACGTGGGGTCCGGTGCACAGCCCGGTGCAGCCGACCGAGGCGATCCGTTGGCCGCGGCCGACGATCTGTCCTGGCGAAATTAGGATGGCCCCCAGGTGGTTGTAAAGGGTGTGCAGGCCCTTGCCGTGGTCGATCTCGATGACGAGCCCGCCGCCGTTCGATCGCCAGCCTGCCGACAGCACCACGCCGGATCCGGCCGCCAGGACCGGGTTGCCTGCGTCGGTCGCCATGTCGATGGCGAGGTGGCCGGCCCAGAAGTATTGGGTGATCACCGCCCCGGGAACAGGCCAGAGGAGCTTGCCAGTCCCGACAACGGCTGAGTACGGTGCGGGAGCAGGAGCTGGAGCGGTGACCTGGGCGACGTGGGTGGCGGGCTTGGGCTTCGGTGCAGGCGGGGACGTGGGGGCTGGGGTTGGGGTCGGCAGAATCCGCCGATACGGGAGTGGATCCGCGTTTGGATCTGGCTGGATGACGAAGATCGCCGAGCGAAGCTCCTGCGGTGAGCCATCCGCGCCGCGAACGGTGGCCACCACCTCGAAGCGGAATGCTCCCCGCGCTGACTGGCCTCCACCGGCGCCGATCCCGACTGCCGCGCTGGTCGCCAGCATGCCCACCACGGCGATGTGCGCAATGAGGCGGGCGAGGACGCGCGGGCTTGTGCGACGGGGCAGGTCTCTGGCTCGCTTAGGCAATACCCAAGGCTCCTGTCGAAGGCGAGTTCAGGGTACCCGACCCCGGCTGTGGTCCGTCTCCCCT
>VBKA01000245.1 GCA_005879815.1 Chloroflexota bacterium | reverse complement strand
ACCGCCTGCATCGCCGCCACCGCGACCTGCAGCGCCCGTGGGTCGGCGTTGCCCACGTCCTCCGAGGCGGCGATCACGATCCGTCGCGCGATGAAGGTGGGGTCCTCCCCCGCCGCGATCATGCTGGCGCACCAGTAGAGCGCCGCATCCGGGTCGTTGCCCCGCATGCTCTTGATGAAGGCCGATGCTGCCTCGTAATGCTGGTCCCCGACACGGTCGTACTCGAGCAGGCGCTGCTGGGCGGCCTCAGCTATCAGCTCGGGACCGATGGCGCCGCCTGCATCGGTCACTGCTGCGGCGCTCTCGACGATGTTCAGCGCCTGGCGTGCGTCCCCGCCCGAGAGGTCGACGAGCGCGGACATGGCTCCATCGGACAGGCTGACGCGACCTGCCAGGCCGCGCTCGTCCGCGAGCGCGCGCGTGACGATCTCGCCCAGATTCTCCTCGCTGAGTGGCTCGAGGCGGTAGACCCGAAGGCGCGACAGCAGCGGTGAGTTGATCTCGTAGTACGGGTTCTCGGTCGTGGCCCCGACGAGGGTGATGGTCCCCTCCTCGACGTGCGGCAGCAGCGCGTCCTGCTGCGCCTTGTTGAAGCGGTGCAGCTCGTCGATGAAGACCACCGTCCGCCCCCCGGCGTCGCGCAGCTGGCGGGCATCCGCGACGAGCTGGCGGATGTCGGCGACACCGCTGGTGACGGCGGAGATCTGGCGCCAGGTGCCACCCGAGCGCTCGGCAAGCAGCCGGGCGAGCGTCGTCTTGCCACTCCCCGGCGGGCCCCACAGGACCATCGAGGGCAGGTAGCCGGGCCGCACCACGCGGGTCAGCGCGCCCTCATCGCCAACCAGGTGCGGTTGCCCCACGAACTCGTCGAGCGTCTGCGGCCGCATCCGGGCCGCCAGCGGTGCATCCGCAGGTGTTTCGGACGCAAACAGCGGCTCCGTGGCGCGATCCGCAGCCTTCCCGCGTCCGCCCATCCGGGCCGCGGCGCATTGCGGGGGTGCGGAGCGTCGCGGCATGTCGCCAGTCTAGGGCCGAGCCGCCGACGAAAGGACTGAGCGGACGGTACGAACGGGTACTCGCCGGAGCCGAAGACGGCTTCGATACTCGCGCCATGTTCGACGCGATCCCTGCCCTGCTCCTGATCGCCCTCGTCGCCGGGGCGGTGCTCTACTCGATCCAGGTGGGTCGGCGCGTTCACCAGCGCCGGATCGACGAGCGTCTGCGGGAGTCCGCGCACCTCTACGGCTTGGTGCGCGTCACCCTCGCCCAGCGCCGCGCCGTCTGACCCAGGCTCACGCCACGAGCCCAATGACCGAGGATCGGGCCTTCCTCGGTCGCGCGGTCAGGAGCGGCGGGCCTGACGACCGGGGAAGGATGGTCGCTCGGTCGTAAGGCTCATTCGATGAGCACCGTCGGCTGGCGCCGCACGGCCAGAGCCTGCGCCGCCTCGCTCCGCGGGCGAGTCCCCCACCGATCCGCATCGGTATCATGCTGGCGCATGACCCAGAACCTCCGGATTCCCGGCCCCACGCCTCTGCCTGACGGGGTGCTCGACGCGCAGGCGAGCCCCATGATCGACCACCGCGGGACGGAGTTCGCGGAGATCCTGCGCGGGATCAGCTCGGGGATCGGCCGACTGATCGGGGCCAGCGGGGACGTGCTGCTGCTGACCGGCTCTGGATCCGGTGCCATGGAGGCGGCCGTCGTCAACACCCTCTCGCCCGGCGATCGAGTGCTGGCGGTGACGATCGGTGCCTTTGGAGACAGATTCGCGGGCATCGCCGATGCGTTCGGCGCCAATGTCGAGCGATTCGACGTGGCCTGGGGCGAGGCGGCCGAGCCGACCGCGCTGGCCGCGCACCTGGCGGCCAACCCGCCGTACGCGGCGGTCCTGGTCACCCACAACGAGACCTCGACCGGCGTCACCAACCCGCTCCATGAGCTCACCGCCGCCATCCGCTCGGCTCCGGGCGTTCCGCTGGTGGTGGTCGACGGCATCAGCGGCCTGGGGGCGATGCCCTTCGAGATGGACGCATGGGGCGTGGACCTCGTCGTCAGCGCCAGCCAGAAGGCGTGGATGGGGTCACCGGGGATCGGGATTGCCGTCGTCGGCGAGCGCGCCTGGGCCGCCGTCGAGCGGGCACGCATGCCGCGCTTCTACTGGGACTTCCGCGAGGCGCGCAGCTTCGCCGCAAAGGGCCAGACGCCCTGGACGCCGGCGGTCTCGGTGCTGTTCGGGTTGAAGGTTGGACTGGAGCGGCTCCTCTCGGAGGGTCCCGAGCGGACCTGGGCACGCCACGAGGCCATCGCGCGAGGCGCGCAGGTGGGCATGGAAGCCGCTGGGCTGCGTCTGGTGGCGCCTGCCGGGCACCGATCCCCCACCGTGACCGCGGCCTGGCTTCCGGACGGCCTCGAATGGGCG
>VBKA01000231.1 GCA_005879815.1 Chloroflexota bacterium | reverse complement strand
AAGACGGTCATGATCCCGAACAGGTTGCCGAGGATGGCGAACGACCCCACCGCCAGCACCACCGACAGGAAGGCGTTGACCACCCCCGCGCCGGCGAGCTGTGCGATGCCGGCCACATCGGTCTGGTCCATGAGGCCAAAGGCGACAACCATGGCGATGTTCGAGAGAGCCAGGACCAAGCCCGCCCGCAGGAAGGCATTCAGGCGCTCGGCGCTGACGATCGCCAGCAGCGAGGCCATGCCTCCGCTGAGCACGTACACCGCGGGCTCGAAGCCGGAGGGGTTGACCACGCCCGCGACTACGGCCAGGGCAGCGGCCATCGCCGCGCCCGCGTATCCCTCCAGAAGGATGCCAATCAGCATCACGGCAGCGGAGGTGGGGATCGCGAAGGTCCAGATCGACCGGTTGCCGGCGATCCGGATGGCCACCGCACTGACCACCAGGGTGAGTCCAAACAGCAGCAGAGACCGATTGCGGTGCCAGATCTGCGGCTGGAAGCGCCATAGGAAGGCGACCAGCAGCACCGACAGCAGGAGGGCGATGAGCCCGTCGCCGATCACCGTCGCGATCTCGAGTCGGGGCCTGGTCAGTCCGAGCTGATCGAGCTTCTCCAGGTCGAGCTGGGTAATCAGGTCGCCCGCCCGCACGATGACCTCGTTCTGTCGGACCTGCACGTCCACCGGCTCGACTTTGTCCCGCGCGGCCTGGCGCGCCTGCTCGGTGAGAGCGGCGCTGATCCGTTGGTTCGGCGCCAGGAACGACGCGGCCAGGTCGCCGGCCAGCTGCCGGTCGTTGACGCCCAGGTCGTTGGTGATCGCGTTGTGGACGTCCACGCGGATGGCCGCCACGTCCTCTTCTCGCACCGCGGCGGCCTGCGTCGCGGCGAGGACCCTCCGCGCCGCCGTCTCCACCTGCTTCCAGTGCGCGATGCTCATCGCGGCGAGCTGCGTGATCTGAGCGCTGGTCAGCCGGTTCTGCGTCGAGTCGCTCAGCTTGGCGATGAGTGCGTCGCCGGATACCGCCTTCTTGTCGCGCTGCTGGAGGACCCTAGTGACGCCACCCACCAGCAGGTCGAAGGCCTTGAGCTGTGTGTTGGCGATGTCCGCAGGCGGGGCGATCTGCTCGTACTGGGGCGGGATGGCGTTGGCCGCCGCGAGACGGGCGGCATCGGTCTGGGACTCGCTGGGGAAATGGATCGGGCGTGGGGCCCGGATCTCGGTCTGTGCCACCTGCCCCACGTCGAGCGCGACCTGGCCAGGGACCACGCTCAGGGTCAGGATCGCCGTCAGGGCAGCCGCGAGCAGGACGGTGACGATGACCGCTCGCGCGAAGGGGCCGCGTCCGAGACGGAGGTCCCCGCCGGCGAGCGTGCGCGGGATGAACATGGACCGATGGCGGCTAGCTGCCGCCGCCCCCCGCGAGCAGCCGCCGGACCAGCTCGCTGAGCGCCCGACCGTCTGCACGGCCCTTGACCTCGGGCACCAGCCGGCCCATGACGCGACCCATGTCCGCCGGCGACGAGGCGCCGGTCTCAGCGATGGCAGCGCGTGCGAGGCGCTCGAGCTCAGCCTCATCGAGCTGCTCGGGAAGGAACTCGGAGAGGATGGCGACCTCCCCCTCCTCATCGGTCGCGCGGTCCTCGCGGCCGGCGCCGCGATAGATCTCGATGCTCTCGCGCCGCTGCTTGACCTGCCGGCCGAGCACCTCGCTCATCTCGTCATTGGTCAGGTCACGACGCAGCTCGATGCGCCGGTTGTGGGCAGCCGCCATTGCCATGCGCAGCGTCTGCGTGCGTCGCTCGTCGCGCGCTCGCATGGCGTCACGCATGGCGTCTTCGATCCGATGCAGCAGTGTCATGGGCTGGACCCGGTATGGAGCGGAGGTCGTCATCGGTCTGATGGTTGCCTCCGCGGGCTGAAGGCGTGCGTTTGGCGTTACAGGCGGGTTGCCTTGCGCTTCTTGGCTTCCTTGCGCTTGCGCTTCACGCTGGGCTTCTCGTAGTGCTCGCGGCGCCGTGCCTCAGCCAGGATTCCTGACTGCTGGATCTTCTTGTTGAAGCGGCGCAGCGCGCTCTCGAACGTTTCGTTCTCGCCCACGCGGACCTCTGCCAAACGTCTCGCCTCCTTCCCGCTCCGGTGTCGTGCCGGTCCCGCAACCGCGCGTGGCGCGGTCTTCGTGCGGGCTGGCACGCAAGCCG
>VBKA01000236.1 GCA_005879815.1 Chloroflexota bacterium | reverse complement strand
GGCGCGCGGCCCGCATGGAGGAGGATCCGCGGCGGCACGTGTTCAGGCGGCTCTTCCTCACCCTCATCGCAGGCGGCGCTCTGTCCGCGGTGCTGGGCCTCGTGCAGGAGGCGTTGGGCAACGGCGACATCCTGTGGATCAGCGGGGAGCCGGCGGCAAGTGGGCGCGCCTCGGGCCCGTTCATCAACCCGAACCACTTCGCCGCCTGGCTGGAGATCGTGATTCCCGCGGGGCTGGCCTACTTCATAGCGGTCGCCGGACGCGTGCGCCGGCAGCTGACACACGCCGCGGAGGCCGGGCGCGGGATGGGTGTGCGGTCGAAGCGCGCCTGGGTCGCGGCGCTGATCGCGCACCAGCGGCGGCTGTGGGCGCCGCTGGTAGCTGCGGCTGCCCTGGCGACGATGGGCGTGGCGCACCGCGCGAGCGGGTCGCGTGGGGGGACGGCGGCGCTGCTCGCCGGACTCGGCGTCGTCGGGGCTGGTGTCGCCATGAGAGGGACGTCCAGAAGCCAGCGCGCAAGGAGCTGGTTCCCGGTCGCGATCGCGCTAGGCCTCTTTCTGACGAGTGCCGTCTCGCTGGGGCTCTGGGCGGCCGCCGGGAGCGAGGAGAACGGGGCGACGGTCGGGGACGTCGACGTGGGCCTCGGGGATCGTCTCGCCGCGAGCGTCCTCGGGACGGCCATCGTCCGGGACCATCCTCTGTTCGGTACGGGGCTCGGCTCATGGCTGCACGCCTTCCGCCCCTACCAGGCACCTCCGGTCGAGGGAGGCATCTGGGATCACGCCCACAACGATTACCTCGAGCTGGCTGCGGAGAGCGGGATCGTGGGCGCCGTCCTCGTGCTGTTCTTCGTGATCGCGGTCGTCAGGGCCGCCCGCCGGAGCCGGGACAGCACCGGCGGCGGCACCGTGGCACGCAAGCGCCGCCGGCATCGCACCGTCAGGCAGCCGAGCGGCTTCGAGCTGCCGGAGTGGCGGGCGGCGCTCGAGGCGCGAGGACTCCTGCGCTGGGGCCTGGCGGGCGGGGTCGCCGCGATCCTCGTCCACAGCTTCGTGGACTTCGGGCTCCGCCAGCCGGCGAACCTGCTCGCCCTGATGGTCGTCCTCGCACTCCTCGCGCTGAGCGGGCGTCGGCAGCTCGCCGGGGGAGCACTCAGCCTCTGTCCATTGCTCGTACTCTTCACCCTTGCCGCGGTGCCCCAAGCCGTGAACCTCTTCCTGCTGCTCGCGCGCGCGGTGCCTCTCTCACCGCAGGACTGCCTCGATAGGGCCGACAGGCTGCTGGCAGAGGAGGGCGACGCCGCACGCGGCCAGTCCCTTGGGCTCGTGCGCCGGGCGCTCGATCGTTCTCCTGCCGACCGCGAGGCGCACGAGGCGCTGGCGAAGGCCCTTGGCCCTGGTCCGGAGGGGGAGGAGGCACTCAGGCGGGCGCTCGCGCTCCATCCGTGGGCAGTCGAAGTCCGAGATGAGCTGGGGCTGCGCCTCTGGGCACGCGGTGATCGTGACGCCGGCTCCGCGGAGCTCGAGAAATCGACCTTTCTCTTCCCATACCTCATTTCGCACGCGTACCTCAGTCCCGACGCAGACCTCCAGCCATCCGATACCGGGCGGGTCATTCGTGCACTCGTCGAGGGTGACACGATGAAGGTGCGCTTGGCTCGGCTCGAACCCGGCATGGTTGCAGCGATCGAGCGCGGCCTTGCCCGAGCGCTGGACAAGGTACAAGCCGGCGAGGCGCGGGCGGCCATCCTGGACGATCTCGTCACCCTGCTCGAGGCGGGCGAGCGCTGGGGCGAAGCGGCGACCGTGATCCGCGCAGAGGCCGAGCGCGGCGCCGGCCGCGGCGTCAACCTCACGCGCGCGGCGCGCGATTACTTGAAGGCACGCGACTACGCAGCCGCCGAGCAGACGATGCTCGCTGCCCTGCTCCGGACGCCCGAGCAGGGAGACCTCTACCGCGACCTTGCCGTCGACATCTATGCGGCGCGCGGCGACTTCCCCACCGCCGAGGGGGTGCTCAAGGCCGGAGAGCGCAATGCCATCGACATGCTACCCATCTACGACGGCGTGACGGAGGTGCTGGCGCGACGCGAATCGACGCACCTGAAGGACTTCGTGGGACCTGCGGCGCCGCCTCGGGAACTCGACGGAGCATCGGAGGCGAACCGCCGATGAGCGTCGTGATCGCGGAGCGTGCACTCGAGCCTGCCGAGCGATGGTTTGCCGTCTGGACACGCAGCCAGTGCGAGGCCAAGGTCGAGGACCTTCTCAGGCGGAAGCAGTTCGAGCTGTTTCTGCCTAGCGTGCGCGCGCCGAGCCGACGGCGCGATCGATACGTCGTGCTCGAGCGACCGCTGTTCCCTGGTTACCTCTTCCTGCGATTCGCACCGTCGCGAGAAACGTACATCAGTATCGCGAGCACGGATGGGGTGGTCCGCATCCTCGGGGAACGCTGGGACACCCTCCATCCGGTCCCGGATGAGCAGGTGGAGGCGGTACGGCGGATCGTGACCTACGCCAGCAGAGCGCGGACGGTGCCATGGATCAGGATCGGCGATCGCGTGCGCATCGTCGCCGGACCGCTCGCCGGCCTGGAGGGCTTCGTCCAGGCGTGGCGCGCGGGGCGGGCGACGTTCGTGGTGAGCGTCGACCTGCTGCAACGAAGCGTAGCGGTCGAGCTAGCAGCCCGGGCAGTCGAGCGCGTATAGCGCGGCCTTGGTACCGTCAGAAAAATCTCAGGCAGCGGCGGCTCTTGTAAGCCGAGGGGCGAAGCTATGCGCGCCCCGGCGCGAAACCATGCCACGTCACCCCCCTGTCTCCCTGCTGACATTCAGCGGCATCGATGCAGCCGGCAAGTCCACGCAGATCGGCCTGCTCTGCGATCGGCTTCGGCAGCTGGGCCATCCGACGGCGGTGCACTGGATCCGCGGTGGCTATACACCCCGCCTCAATAGCCTCAAGGCACTGGCCCGACGGGTCGGTGCGCCAGCACCCGGTCGTACGGCCGCACGGGAGGCCGCCTTCCAGCGACCCTGGATTCGCCGGGGCTGGCTGACCCTCGCGCTGTTGGATCTGCTGATCGAGATCGGAGTGCGGGTCCGTGTGAAGTGCTGGCTTGGGTGGGTGGTGGTCTGTGATCGCTACCTCTCGGACACGCTGATCGACTTCCGGCTGAACTTCCCGGCCGAGGGCATTGACCGCTGGTGGCTGTGGCACCTCCTGGCCCGGGTCGCCCCCCGACCGGACGTGTCCGTCCTGCTGCTCGTGCCGGTAGCGGAGTCGGTGCGGCGCTCGGACGTGAAGCGCGAACCGTACAGGGAATCCGTGGAGATCCTGGCGCGCCGCCTGGCACTCTACTGGGATCTCGCCAACGACTCGGGCTGCTGCGTGCTCGACGGGACCAGGCCGGTCGAGGAGCTTGCGTCGGCGATCGCGGCGGCCAGCGGGCTGCCGGCTCATTCGGGTGCGTATCAGCCTGCTGCTTGAGCGGGAGCCGTTCGGCGAGATTGTCGAGCAGACGCTCCCCGACCTCCTCCTCGCCGTCGCTGGCAAGGCGCACGTCGTGCACTGGTACCCGAGTGCGACGGCAAGTAGGCGACGCACCCGGGACGAGCAGCTCTGGCTCTGCAACGTGTACCTCAACGCCATCTTCAGGCCGACGGTGGGGCGGGCGGCGCTGGAGCCCGTGCGGCGCGAGTACGCGCGGAGCACCGTCTGGTGGCGCCGGCCGCTGCAGCGGGCCTACGTGGCGGCGGCCACGCGCGGGCCGAGCGCGGCCTGGCTCGCGGGGCCGCGGGTCGGCATCACGCCGCCGCTCGCACACGCGGACGACGTCGTCATCCTCGGGGGAAACCACCGGCTCCGGGTGCTCGACCGGCACCTTGGCGTGAGCCACGTCATCGTGAAGGCGGGCCGCGATCCATCCTTCATGCGCGCGGAGCTGGAGCTCCGGCGCCGCACGAATGACCTTCCCGTCCCCCGCGTCGTGCGCGCGGGCGCAGGGGAGAGATGGTTCACCGAGGAGCTCGTGGTCGGCACTCCCCTCAACCGCCTCCCGCTGAGGTCCCGGCATTGGCCGTTCGAAGTAGCGCGCGCGGCGCTCGAGTGTCTGGTTCGCCGGACGCTCCAAGACGTGGTGGCGCACGAGTACGCCAAGGCCCGGCTGAGCGCCGTGGAGCAGGTGCTCCTCAACCCCCGGCTGCATGACGTCGAGAGCTGCGCGATCCGGGAGGTCGCGCGGGAGCTGGCGAGCGTGGTTCGCCACTCGCCGCCAGACACGCGGGTCGCCACGGCGCAGACGCACGGAGACTTCCAGCCTGCCAACATCTTGGCCGGCGGCGACCGCGTGTGGCTGATCGACTGGGAGTACACCGCGCGGCGGCAGGCCGGCTTCGACGCACTCACGTACGTGCTGGGCAGCAGGCTGGGCGACGGCTTCGCCGCCCGAGTCGGTCTGGCGCTCGGCGATCGCCTTGGGGTGGACGTCTTGCAGCGCTGGCCCGGCCTCTGCTGGGACACGCCCGCCGGGCGGAGGCGGACGCTCGCGCTCTTCCTGCTAGAGGAGCTGGAGCTCCGGGCGCGCGAGAACACGAGCGCACTGTTCCGCCGCCCAACGCCGGGCACCGCGACGTTCCTGCGCAACGTGGAAGCTGCCACGCGCGATCTGTGCGCGGCAGCAGCGTGACGATGAGCCCGCGGAACGGCGCTCCAGCCATCGTCTTCCTCAAGCAGACGGCATCGCTGCGTCACTGGTTCGTGGAGCTGGGCGTCGACCTTGCCGCCGAGCTAGGACCGTCATTGATGTACACGAGCGTGCCAACCGACACGCGACAGGGCGCGCTTCGCATTCTCGCCGCGCCCGAGTACCGGAAAGCCACCGACCTCGTGCGCCTGCGGACCTGGTTCAACTACTTCCTGCGCGCCATCCGGCTGGTGTGGCGCATGCCGGTGACGCCCCTGCTCTTCATCGTGGCCCAGCCGCCTTATCTGCCGATCATCGGGTACTTGAGGAACCTACTCCTCGGACAGCGGTACGTTGTCTGGATCGACGACGTCTATCCGGACACCATCGTGCGCCATCGCCGGCTGACCGCCCGCAACCCCCTGGTCCGTCTGTGGAGACGGTTGAACCGTCTGATGCTCAGCCGAGCGGAGCGGGTGTTCACGCTCGGCCCGTGCATGGCCGAGGTCTTACGGCCATACGTGGCCAGCGACACACGCGGGGATCGGATCGTGATCGTCCCCACGTGGGTTGACGCCGACGCGATCGGACCCCTGCCGAAGGAC
>VBKA01000243.1 GCA_005879815.1 Chloroflexota bacterium | reverse complement strand
CGCGGGCCAGGCCAACCCGGGCGGCATCTTCGGAACGGCGGTCGCGACCATGGGCATGCTGATGACCACGGCCTTCATCCTGGCCATGGACACCTTTGGGCCGATTACCGACAACGCGGGTGGGATCGCGGAGTTCAGCCACGCGGAGGCGGGCGCGCGTGAGATCACGGATCGTCTCGATGCGGTTGGCAACACCACCAAGGCGTTGACCAAGGGATACGCCATCGCTTCGGCGAGCCTCGCTGCATTCCTGCTCTTCAGCGCGTACATCGACAAGGTGAACCTGATCCTCGGCAACCAGATCCGGGCCGGCACGCGCCCGCCGGGGACGCTGCTTGCCTCGGTGAACCTGGCGGACGTGAATGTGTTCATCGCCGCGCTCATCGGCTCCATGCTCGTGTACTTCTTCTCGAGCCTGGCGATCCGGGCTGTTGGCACCACGGCATCGGCGATCATCGTCGAGGTGCGGCGCCAGTTCCGCGAGATGCCGGGGATCATGGACTACACCCAGCGACCCGACTACGCCCGCGTCGTCGACATCACGACAAGGGCGGCCCTGCGCCAGATGATCGTGCCCGGAGCGGTGGCCGTAGCGACGCCCATCATCGTCGGGCTGCTGCTGGGCTACGAGGCAATCGCCGGGATGCTGATGGTCGGGACCATCGCCGGCGTCCTGCTGGCCACCGTCCTGAACAACGGCGGTGGCGCCTGGGACAACGCCAAGAAGTACATCGAGTCCGGACACCTGACCGATGACGCCGGAAACGTGCTCGGCAAACGAACCGAGGCGCACGCCGCGGCGGTCGTGGGCGATACGGTCGGCGACCCGTTCAAGGACACCGCCGGTCCGTCGCTGCACGTCCTCGTCAAGCTGCTCGCCACGATCACGCTGGTCATGGCGCCGCTCTTCATCCGCTAGCGCGCTGCTCTCGGTGCTCCTCGTCCTACAGGCGGCCTTCATCGGTCTCGTCCAGGGCCTCACCGAGTTCATCCCCGTCAGCTCGTCGGCGCACCTGATCGTGCTGCCGCATCTCCTCGGCTGGAACGACCCGTTCATCAACTCCAACGCCTTCGACGTGATGCTGCACATGGGCACCCTCGTGGCGCTGTTGATCTATTTCTGGACCGACCTAGTGGGCTTGCTGCTGGCCTGGGTGTCCTCCATTCGCGACCGATCGATAGGCCAGGATCCGCAGCGTCGGCTGGCCTGGCTCATCTTCATCTCGATGCTTCCCGGCGCGGTGCTGGGCGCGGTCGGAGAGGGCTTCTTCGACACCTTCTTCCGTGAGCACAGCCTGCTGTTCATCGCCGGACTGCTGGCGATTGGCGCCACGATCCTGTGGCTCGCCGAATGGCTAGGAAGCCGCCGCCGCGAGCTGGATGACCTGCGCGTCCCGGACGGCGTGGGCATTGGTGTGGCGCAGGCCCTGGCGCTGTTTCCGGGAATCAGCCGCTCGGGCATCACAATCTCGGCGGGTCTTTTCGCCGGCTTGACCCGTGAGGCGGCGGCCCGATTCTCGTTCCTGATGGCGACCCCCATCATCGCCGGCGCAGGGATCTGGAAGGCGCGTGAGCTGGTGGGCGGCGGCATCGCCACGTCTGACCTCCTTCCATTGGCTGCCGGGTTCGCGATGGCGCTTGTCGCCGGCCTGGCCGCCATCGCCTTCCTGCTGGCATACCTGCGCCGACGCAGCACCGCGCTCTTCATCGGGTACCGATACGTGCTCGCCGCAGGTCTCGTCGCGTTCGTGCTGCTCAACCGCTGAGGCAACGGAGCGACCCGCCACCACGGCGCGAACATGCGCGTTTCATGCTTTGACACCTGACATGGGCCGCCCTACAATCGCGCGGCGCTCGGACCGACCGCGAGGCACGGCGAGCGGCTCCAGATCCTGGCCACAAGCAGGGTAAGGCCAGCTTCAGGCGCCATCGGTACCCGATGGCAGAGCCTGGAGCGTTTTTTGTTATGACAGCCGGCCGAGCCGTCGCGCGTCCCCACACGACGGCGTCCCACCCGCCCACGGGTTACGGCCCGCAGAAGCGCGAAAGGGGAGAGACGACCATGAACAACAAACCCGTCTACCTGACCGCCGAAGGACTCGAGAAGCTCAAGAGCGAGCTTCAGCACCTCGTGACGGTCGAGCGCCCGCGCGTCGCGGCGCGGATCCACGACGCGAAGATGGATGGCGACATCACCGAGAACGCCGAGTACGAGGATGCAAAGCAGGAGCAGTCGTTCCTGGAGGGACGCATCGCCACGCTTGAGTCGCAGCTCAAGAACGCTGAGGTGATCGCGCACTCCAATGGCGACAAGGTCGGCATCGGCTCGACGGTGGTCATCCGCGGTGCGGATGGTGAAGACCGCTTCACGATCGTCGGATCCGCCGAGGCCGCTCCCCGCGAGGGCCGGATCAGCAACGAGTCCCCGGTTGGGGCCGCCCTGATGGGCAGTCGCAAGGGAGACAAGGTCATCGTTCACGCGCCCGCGGGCTCCGTCACCTACATGGTCGTCTCGGTCGGCTAAGCGAGGCGCGAGCGTCTCGTGTACTGGGCCGACGAGCTCGCGACGCGCGTCTCCGGTCCGCAGGTCGTCAACGACAGCAAGACCCCGTCGGGCACCATTCACGTCGGCTCCCTGCGCGGGCCGGTGACGCTCGACGTCATCGCCCGCGCGCTGCGCGATCGCGGTCTCGAGACCACCCTGCTCTACGGGATCGACGACCTCGATCCGATGGATACCCAGTCGCTGCTCAGCGGGGACGCGGTGGAGCGCTCGCTGGGCGTGCCGCTCG
>VBKA01000233.1 GCA_005879815.1 Chloroflexota bacterium | reverse complement strand
CTGGCGATGATACGGACAGTCGCGCCAGTGGTCGGCTAACCATTGCACCATGCGAACCAAATCGTTGGGGTCGGCGCCCGCCCTGGACACCAACCCCCGCTAGGTTCGCAGCCGATCGCCTACTCGGCGCTTACGCCAGCCTTCTCCTGCTCGACGAAGGGCGCCCGCCATGAAGCTGCTTCGAACGGCGGGCCGAAGTAGTCCGTCTCGCGCCAGATCTTGCCGTCGCGGACGGTAATGAGCACGACCGAGTGCCAAGTTTCGCCGTTGGGGTAGTTGATTGTGCCCGACAGGGTGAACTCGTCGCCCGACCCTACGAGGTGGAGGATATTCCATGAAGGGGTCGTCACGAACTCGTCGTCACGCCCGCGGATCTGGGCCACGCTGGTGCTGAGAGGGGCTTGCTCCTGACCGGGGTAGTTCTCGCCGATGGCGAGCCGGTTCGCGACTCCGCGGATCACCTCGCCGGATTGCGGATAGCGTCCGACATAATCAGGGTGCAGGCACTCACGGATCACCGCAGAGTCGTTGGCCGCTAGCCCCTTCGCATACCGTTCCACGATGACTCGTCCGCTCATCCGATGCTGCCCTCCGGAAAGTCCCTAAGTCGCTGTTGGTCATCGTCGATGTCCGACAGGATAAAGGGCCGGCGCCCGCCCTGGGCACCGGCGCGCCCTCAACCTGGGCGGCGGGACTCACCCCGGCTTTCTGCACACCCGTGTCCATGAGCGGACACCTGCCTCCGCAGTCTTACCGCAGCGGGCCACATCTATCCTCTCGGACATGCAGACGTTGCGAACAGCCCGCGCTGAGGGCGAGCATCTGCACCTGCGCTGCGATGTCCGGCGGTGGTCCGGAGCCTCCACGTACGGCACCCACAGCATGAGTCACCACGAGAAAAGCGAGGCAACCCTGCGATGCAACTCGAAAGCAAGCAACCACAGTCCCGTCGCGCGATCCTTGCCGGGATTGCAGGCGCCGCCGGCGCGTTGGCCGCATCGGCCCTCGGGAGACCTCGATACGCGCGCGCCGGTGTCGATGGCGACGTTGTCTTGAACGTTGACAACCCAGCAACGGCTCTAACCTCGATTACATCCAACTATGTGGACGCTTTTGCAGCAACCACGAGCGGCGGTACTGGCGTAACGGGTCAAGGCTTCGGAGAATCCGGGACGGGCGTCTTGGGGAGAGGCGATGGGCACTTGAGCAGCAACAGTGTTGGCGTCCGCGGCGAGGGCATCACCGGCGTCCAGGGGGTGGGTGTTGTCCAGGGCGTAGTGGGTCAGTTCTCCGATACCAACGGCTCGGGTAACGGCACCGGCGTGGTTGGCTTCTGCGGACCAACCGCTCCCGCCGCCCAGGACAACACCAGCGTCGGAGTGTTTGGCGAGAGCCCGGCCGGCCATGCGATTCATGGCAAGACCGGCACTGGCTTCGCCGGATACTTCCAGGGACCGGTGCTGAGCACCAAGTTCTACGAGCTGATCGAGATCGCTACCCCCGCCACTCCGCTGGCGAACCACGCCCGACTCTTCATCAAGGACAACGGTCTGGGCAAGACACAGGTCTGCGTGAAGTTCGCGAACGGCACGGTAAAGGTGCTGGCCACCGAGGGGTAGAGCTCCATGACCCTCCCGCTATCAGCGACGCAGCGAGCGGAACAAACGTTCGCCCCCGGCGGTCCTCGTCGGGGGCGATTTCGTGCTCAGATTGTGGAGGCGACGACGGGAATCGAACCCGTGTACGCGGTTTTGCAGACCGCTCCCTGGACCACTCGGGCACGTCGCCTCGTCAGCTCACGCTGGCTGCCCCGCGAGGATTCGAACCTCGGTTCACGGATCCAAAGTCCGCTGTCCTACCACTAGACGACGGGGCAGCGAATCCGCCGCACGAGGCTAGCAGGTCGGTGACGGGTAGACATCCAGCCGCGTGATCGGTCCTGGGGCAACAAAATGGAGCGGAAGACGGGACTCGAACCCGCGACCCTCACCTTGGCAAGGTGATGCTCTACCAACTGAGCCACTTCCGCCCGTACCGATGCGCCGCGATGCTGGTGCCGAGGGTCAGAATCGAACTGACGACACCCGCCTCTTCAGGGCGGTGCTCTACCAACTGAGCTACCTCGGCCCGCCGGTTCGATCCTGGATCTGCGGCCCTGCTCGTGGTCGCTATCGGCGTCCGACGATAGCACAGGGCTTCTGCGAGCGGCAAGGCGACCGCAGTCGCCCGCCATCGGTCACCCGTTCGAGCCGGGCTGGTCGAGGGCCGAGGGAAACGAGACGCCCATCTGTCCGGCGATCCGCTGCAGGATGCGGATGCGTTCGGCGATCGGCGGATGGGTGTCCCACATGGACTTCGAGCGCTCCTCGAAGCTCTTGATGGGGTTGACGATGTACAGGTGCTGGGTCGCTCGGTTGGCTACCTCCAGGACCTCCGGATCGTCGCTGATGGTCCGCAGCGCCCGGGCCAGGCCGACCGGGTTGCGGGTCAGGTCGACCGAGCTCACGTCGGCGAGCTCTTCGCGGCTGCGGCTGACCGCCAGCTGCACGAAGCGACCGATGAGCGGCGCGATGACGGCTAGCACCAGCGCCAGGATGAAGAGGAGCGCCTGCAATCCCCCGCCGCCGCGGTCGTCGTCGTTATCACGCCGGCCGCCGCCCCAGAAAGTGAAGCGCAGGAACCAGTCGGAGATCAGCGCGATGCTGCCCACAAGCACGCCGACCAGCAGCGCGAAGCGGATGTCCAGGTTGCGAACGTGGCTCATCTCGTGGCCGATTACGCCCTGCAGCTCCTCGCGGTCCATCTTCTCCAGGAGCCCGGTGGTGACCGCGATGGAGGCGTGCTGCGGATCGCGCCCGGTGGCGAAGGCGTTGGGCGCCGTGTCGTCGATGACGTGGACCTTGGGCATCGGCACACCGCCGGCGAGGCTCATCTCGGTGACGACGTTCACGAGTTGCTTGTACTGGTCCGGCGGGTTGCCGACCGGCACCTCTTTCGCGCCCGAGGAGGCGAGCACCAGGCCATCTCCGGCGAAGTAGGAGCCGATGCTCATCGCCACCGCCACGATCACGGCGATGACAACCCCGGCCCACCCGAAGCCTGTTGCGTAGCCGATCAGGCCACCAAGCAGCCCGAGCACCACGATCACTACGCCGACAAGCAACCAGCTGTTGCGCCGGTTGCGATCGATCTCGCGAAAGAAGGTGGTTGGCGCCGCCGATTCGGTCATCGGTCAGGCGAGCCCGCCCGAAGGGTCAGGTCTTGAGGCTGAGGTCGACCTGTGGGACGGCGGTGTCCTCCTCCGCGATCTGGAAGTAGTCGCGCCCGTGGAAGCCGAAGATCCCGGCCAGCAGCGCGTTGGGGAAGGTCTGAATCGAGGTGTTGTACTCCCGGACCGTGCTGTTGTAGTGCTGGCGGGAGAAGCCGATCTGGTTCTCGGTGGTGGTCAGCTCCTCCTGAAGCTGCATGACATTCTCATTCGCCTTGAGCTGGGGGTAGTTCTCGACGAGCGCGAAGAGCTGGCGCAGGGCTCCGGTCAGGAAGTTTTCCGCCTGGGCCGATTGCGCGGCACCGGCCGGTCCTTGCTGCTGGGCGGTGACGGCTGCGTTGCGGGCCTCGACGACGCGGGTGAGCGTCGTCTGTTCGAACTCCATGTAGCCCTTCACGGCGTTGACCAGGTTGGGGATCAGGTCATGCCGCCGCTTAAGCTGAACACTGATCTGGTTCCACGCCTCGTCGACCATGTTCCGCAGGCGGACAAGGCCGTTGTACATGAAGACCAGGAAGAGCGCGATGACCGCGATGACGATCAGGACGATCCAGAACGGGGACATCGGAGGGTCACTCCATAGCTCGGGGGTTTACCGACGCATCCTATCAGCCGATGCGCGTGGTGGGCGGTGAGGGGCTCGAACCCCCGACCTTCTCGGTGTAAGCGAGACGCTCTAACCAGCTGAGCTAACCGCCCGCCCGAGGCTAGCAGAACGCCGCTCCGAGGGGGAGCGGCGTCGTCGGTCCTTCAGTGAAGTGGTGCCCAGGCCGGGACTTGAACCCGGATGGGTTTCCCCATACGCCCCTCAAACGTACGCGTATACCAATTCCGCCACCTGGGCATTCTGGTACCGAGGGAGGGACTTGAACCCACACGACCTTGCGGTCACTAGGTCCTGAACCTAGCGCGTCTGCCTATTCCGCCACCTCGGCAGATGGCTCTGCCGGCACGTCGACCGGCGGGGCGGGGCCGATGATAGCACGCGCTCGCGGGCCGTCCGCCCGGGTCGCCGAGTTAAGGAGTTCCCGGCGGCCGGTACAGGTTGAGCAACGAGAACGCGACAAACAGGACGGCCAGCACGATGGTCAGCCGGAAGAGCGTCCGCTCGATCCCCCGTCGGCTGCGGTAGGCCGTGACCTCGCCGCCGAATGCGCCACCCAGCCCCGTCCCGCGCTGCTGGAGCAGGATCGCGGCGATCAGGGCGATCGCCAGGATCATCTGGGCAAGGACGAGA
>VBKA01000232.1 GCA_005879815.1 Chloroflexota bacterium | reverse complement strand
CCAGGATGGCCATCGCGATCCGACCCAGGCAGCCATCTACGACTTCGGCCGCGCGCACGGCCGCTCCCCACACACCAGTGTGTCCGACCATGTCGGGGTTGGCGTAGTTGACGATCACGAAGTCGAACCCTCCGGAGCCGATGCCGGTGATCAGCTGGTCGGTGATCCCGGACGCGCTCATCTCGGGGGCCAGGTCGTAGGTCGGCACGTCGCGCCGCGACGGCACGAGGATCCGCTCCTCGCCGGGGAACGGGTCCTCGACGCCGCCGTTGAAGAAGTACGTG
>VBKA01000229.1 GCA_005879815.1 Chloroflexota bacterium | reverse complement strand
CGAGGCCGCTAGGCTTGCCATCCCAAGGTGGCCGCGCTTCGTGAAGATCACTGCCAACGCCGCGCCAATCGGTATCCAGAGGCTACCAATCCATGCCGACGGACCGAAGTTGAACCAGTTGTGAACGTCACCGAGAGATGTCAGGAGTTGACCGATCCAATGTAGGTGCGGGTCGAGCGCCAGAACGACGGTCCCGTGCGCCACCAGCATGACGAGAAACGGGATACGAACCCAAGGTCGCCGCCAAAGGAGCCACGCGAGGACGGGAATAGCCAGCGGCCTCGGAATGAGCAATGTCAACAGTAGATACGCCCCCGTCGAAAAGCGATTGCCACGAATCGCCCACGCCGCAAGCAGGAGCGAAAAGACGACCACATTGCCGCTCGTGAGATCTTCGACAAAGGGCCAACTGAAAAGTACAAGGAGCTTCAGCGGCCAGCCAGGCATCGCCATAGCGGCCGTCACATGCGCTGCTACCCAAACGACAAAGGGAAGCGTAACCAGCGGAACGATGACAAAGAGGATCGCCGGCGACCAGCGAAACAGGGTTCCTGCATATGGGTCTAGGCCGGCCGAAAAGTGGCTCGCCCCGTCGCGCATGATGTTCCAGTCGGTCTCCGCGAACCCGTTGCGGGCGATTTGGAGCAGCGACCTGACCGCGAACCACAGATTCGGAACACCTATGGCTATCCACAGCGCCGCAACGGGGAATGGTGGTAGTCGCCAACTCCCCAGCTGGGGGCGCTGACGGTGTTCGTATCGGAGCAGGCGGCGAACCCACTCGAGCGCCCGGTTGTTCTGCGCCAGGTCGCTCAGGTTCACCACCTCAGTGTCCCACCGCTTCAAGGCCTCTTGTAAGGCGCAGAGGGAAATGTGCTGCTAGGAGGTCTCTTGGGCGACCGGGCGACGCCTCCGCTGGAACGCTATGCGCGAATCGTGGTAGTTGGCGTCCTCGCCGCCATCGCCATCGACAACGTGTATTTCGCGATTGTCCAGTGGCCGCTGCACGACATGGATGTCTATCTTTCAGCAGCCTCCCGTCTCAAGAGCGGCCAACCGCTCTACATCCCGGGTGACGTCGCCGTTGACTCGTTCTGGTACGCGCCTTGGTTCGCGGTGGCATGGATGCCGTTGACCTTCCTGCCTCGCCTGGTGGTTGCGGTTCTATGGTCCGGAGCGCTGCTGGCGGCCACCGCCGTCGTCACAGTGATGCTTGCCCGCATCGGCCGGAATGGACCGATGCTCGCGCTGCTGGTCGGGCCATTGCTGTTTGCGGTCTCTGCGGGCGGCAACATCCAGGCGCTCATGGTCTTGTCGCTGGTCTGGGGCTTCAACCGAGGATCCGGGCCGTTTTGGGTCGCGATCGCCGCCTCGATGAAGTACACGCCCATCCTGCTGGCGCTGACCTACGTCGCGCGACGCGAGTGGTTCAGGGCGATCAGCGCCGGGTTGCTCGCCGCCGCGCTGATTGGTCCTGGCTTCGTGCTGGGCCTTCTCAATGCAGGTGTTCGGTCTCAGGCAGCGTCATCGCTGCTCGGCTCCTCGTTGCCGGCCTACCTAATCGTCGTCGGTGCGTCCGCCCTGCTGGCGATCGCCGGTCCGCAGCAATACTCGACTCTCGCTTCAGCTACCGCGGCAGTCATCGCGCTACCTCGCCTGTTCGCGTACGACGTGACGCTGCTGGCGATGGGAGTCGCCGGCCACGAGGGCCCTCAGGAACCGATGGTGCGAAGCGTTGAGCGACCCGAACACTCAAGGGGCGCCTGATGCGGGCCTGTCAGCGAGCGCCTGGCTCGATTCGGAGAATACCTGCACTGCCAACCCGGTGGGCGGCCGGCCGATCGCGTGGAAAAGGTCGCCGACCATGGCCGCGAAAAGAACCCCCGTTGAGCGGGAACAACACGGAGAGGACCGCGTTGCCTCGCACCGCCAACGCGACGAGCACCACAGCCTCGGCTGCTATTCGGCGACCGGCTCGATTCGGTCGTCTTGCCAGGCGTCGTACGCCTCGCCCGTAGCCGTCTCGAAACGCAGACCCATCAAAACGACGCCGGCGAACCCGGCAGCTCGGGCGCGCTGCGCCACGCCCTTCGCGACACTCCAGGCAAAGCGACGCTGATCTGCCTGCGGCGTCGCGGCGACTCGATTGCGCAGTGCATCGGTGACTGGTAGTGCGCCCACGCCCTCGAGGCGGCGGATCCATGCCGGGCTGAATGGAGGTGATAGCTCGAGATACACCGGTGGAGCACCATTCGATAGCCCGAGACGCTCGGCGCAGGCATCCACGGTATCGGGATCCATGCATGGGCCGGTCGTGAAGAACTGACCGCCAATGTCGATTCGTCGGCGGAAGACCCACGCCTTCGAGCGTGTGCTCATGCCGACCTCGAACTCAAGCGGCACCACCGATTGCTGCAGCGTGCGAAGGTGCTCCACGATCTCGTAGCTGTTGCTCCAGTGCTCCACCTCGGGAAGCATGTCCCCCTGGACGACGAGGAAGGACGCCACGCCGTTGCCGAGTGCGCCGCGTACCTCCGACTCGATGGCCAGGATGTTCCGGTCACGGGTCGAGCAGACGACCGTGGGTCGCACCTCGGGTACGTCATGCGTAATGCGAGCGGCGAAGGCATACGGCGAGACGCGGACCTGCTTGAACGGGTTGTCGGTGATGAGGACCCGTTGCCAGCGACCGCGAAGCGCGAGGTGCGACGAGCCGGGCAGCCTCGGTGGATTGACCTCCACCATCTCGACCCACGAGCCAGGGGACGAGAGCACGCGGCTCTCGCCGCACGGAGTCCATTGGCGGCCGCGACCATGTCTCCCAGCTGACGGTCGATCTCTTCCCAGCTGCGCGTCTTGAGGCCGCAATCGGGGTTGATCCACAGGTCGCCGTCGTCCATGAAATCCCGGAAATGCTCCAGGCGCTCGGACATCGTATCGACGCCTGGCGAATGCGGCGAGTGAACGTCGAACACACCCGGGCCGATCTGGAGGTGACCGTCGCCAAAGAGCTCGTAGAACTGGTGGATGTAGCTGTCGTCCTTCGACCGGCTGAACTCGATCGAGGCCACGTCGACCCCCGCGTCGGACCACAGTGGCACGATCTCGCCGAAATCCCCATAGCACATGTGCGTGTGCATCTGGACGTGGATCGGCTGGTTGAAAACCCGATTCAACGCCGCCCGCACGCCCCGCGCGTAGATTGCACGCAGCTCCGGCGCCTCCTCGGTCGGCAACGGCCATCGTTCACGGACCGCGGGCTCGTCGATCTGAACGATTCGCGCGCCGACATCAACCAGGTGACCAACCTCCTCGGCGATTGGTCCGGCCACGGCCCAAAAGAGCAGGTCGTCCGGTACGTCCGGAGGGCGGAAGCTCCAGTTCACGATCGTGACCGGGCCGGTGAGCATTCCCTTGACCGGCTTGCTCGTTGCGGCCTGGGCAACCTGCCACTCGCGCACCGTGATCGGTTCTGCAATCGTGGGAGGAGCGTCGAGGATTGGCGGTCGGGTGCAACGGCTGCCGTAAGAAAGCACCCATCCTGCCCGAGTCGTGAAGAAACCGTTCATCCGCTCGGCGAAGTACTCGACCATGTCGGTGCGCTCGAATTCGCCATGGACGAGGACGTCCATTCCTTTCGCGTCCTGCCATCTGATCGCGTCGCAGATGAGCCGATCGATACCAGACCGGTACATACCCTCATCGATCTCCCCGCGCGTTCGCTGGACGCGCATATGGCGCACCTCGGCGGTCTGTGGCAACGAGCCAGTGCTGGTGGTCGGGAATCGAGGCAGGTTCAGATCCCGCTGAGCCACCTTTCGCTGCGGGCGCGACTCTCGAGGAACGAGCCCTCCGATCTGTGGCCACTGCGCGGTCGGCGGCTCGACCTCGTCCGGCGCGCCATCTCCGGCCAGCGCCTTCGACCACTGCGCAAGGCGCCGGGTCTTCTCGCGCGCGAACTGGAAGCCGGGCGGTAGATCCTCGCCCTCGACCGTATAGGGCAGGAACATGAGGCTGGTGGACGGTACCAGGCGAAGCGTGCCGCGGTCCGCCAACGCTGGCTCAAGCGCCTGCCGGGCAGACTCGAAGTGGTCCGGCCAGACACTGCGTCCGTCCATGACCGTCACGACGTGCTCAGGCTGGGCATCCCAGGTCCGGCTCGCCCGCATTGCGGCCACGTCTTCCATGCGCGTCTGGACCGCGA
>VBKA01000223.1 GCA_005879815.1 Chloroflexota bacterium | reverse complement strand
CACGCAGCAGGTGCGGGGAGACGTCTTCGAGCGCCATCGCCTGCTCGAACCGAGGATCGTCGTGCGCCACCGCCAGGATCTTGTAGTCATGCCCCTTGTCGTCCGTCATGTCCAGGACGCCGACCGGCCGAGCGCGCACCACGCAACCGGGGAAGGTCGGCTCGCTGATCAGCACCAGCACGTCCAGGGGATCGCCGTCGTCCGCGAGCGACCCTTCCAGGAATCCGTAGTCGCACGGGTAGTGCACGCTCGAGAAGAGGACCCGGTCGAGCACGTAGCGATGACGCTGGTGGTCGTACTCGTACTTGTTGCGACTGCCGGAGGGAATCTCGACGGTCACCTCGATCGGTTCCCGGGCAGACGGCATGCACGCAGTATGTACCGATTGTCATTCGACCCCGCGAAACGTGCTCCCGGCTAGACTCGCCTGCGTGGCCCGAATCCTCGTCGTCGAGCCCGTCGCGCAGGCCGGCATCGACCTGCTGGCAGCCGCCCACGATACCGATGTCCGGCTCAACCTGACGCGAGCCGAGCTGCTGGGTCTGCTGGCGGATGGAAGCGGCTACGACGCGGTCGTGGTGCGCTCGCAGACCCGGGTCGACAAGGAATTTCTGCGCGCGGGAATCCCGAGGCTGGCCGTGGTCGGGGTGGCCAGCGTGGGGACCGATCGGATCGACCTGGCCGCGGCCACCGCTGCTGGAGTCATGGTGGTCAACGCCCCGACCGGCAACACCATCGCCGCCGCGGAGCACACGGTCGCGCTCATGCTGTCGATGCTCCGCCGCATTCCGGCCGCCGACGCGTCCGTGCGGCGCGGGGAGTGGGAGCGCGGCAGCTTCACAGGCGCCGAGCTGCGCGGCAAGGTGCTCGGCATCATCGGCCTGGGAAAGATCGGCAAGCAGGTCGCGCGGCGGGTCCTCGCCTTCGACATGAAGGTCATGGCGCATGACCCCTATCTCACGGCGGAACAGGCCAGCGAGGCAGGGGCACGGCTGGTTGGCTTTCCTGAGCTGCTGCTGGCGGCCGATGTGATCACCGTCCACACGCCGCTCACGCAGCAGACGCGCGGCATGATCGGCGCCACCCAGCTCGATGCCATGAAACGGGGTGTCCACGTCTTGAACGTGGCGCGCGGCGGCATCATCGATGAGGCGGCGCTGGCCAAGGCACTCGCCTCGGGGCACGTCGCCGGTGCCGCAATCGACGTCTTCGCCACCGAGCCGATGGCCCCCGACAACCCGCTGCGGTCAGCCCCCAACACCGTGCTGACGCCACATCTCGGAGCGTCCACCCGCGAGGCGCAGGCTCGTGTGGGGCACGAGATGGCGGAGCAGCTGGCGATGGCGCTCTCCGGCGTGACCCCGCCGTACGCCGTCAACGCCCCGGCGGTTGCCGCCGACATCGCTCCCCGGCTGCGGCCGTACGTCGAGCTCTCGCGGCGCCTGGCGGTCCTCGCGCGGCAGCTGGCGACCAGTCCCATCGGCGCCATCGGTCTGACCTACGCGGGGGAGATTGCCGCCTGGGATCCCTCGCCGCTGCGCACGGCAGCGATCGCTGGCCTGCTCGAGGCCGTCACCGACCAGCGCGTGAACGCCGTCAACGCGGACCTCGTCGCCCGACAGCGCGGCCTGACCGTTACCGAGACCCGGACCGATGACTCCGAACCCTGGTCGTCACTCGTGACCCTCTCGATCGCCGCGAGCTCTGGCTCCGACAATGCCGGGGGTCTCAGGCTCGCGGGCTCGACCGCCCACGGACGCGCGCACCTGACCAGCCTGGATGGCTTCGAGATCGACGCAGAGCTGTCAGGCACCATCCTCATCACCCGACACCACGACCGCCCCGGCGTGGTTGGAGCGGTCGGCACGGTCCTCGCCGAGGCGGGCGTCAACATCTCGTCGCTGGAGCTCTCCCGGCTCTCGGCCGCGGGGGAGGCGATGATGTTCGTCAGCGTGGACGAACGCGTGGACGTCGGCACCCTTGATCGCCTGCGCGCGCATGACGCGATCCTCGAGGCGCGCGTCGTGGAGCTGCCCCGAGAGTGAGCCTCGGCGTCACGATTGTGCACTCTGCACAAGAATCAACGGCGCTCGCTGGCATCCAGCGCGTGGGCGCGCCATCCGTCTGACCGTAGCCTCTTGGCGACAGCCCACGCATGCGAGGTTGCATCGACCGATGGTCCTGGAGATCCCGAT
>VBKA01000222.1 GCA_005879815.1 Chloroflexota bacterium | reverse complement strand
CGAACGCCGCGACCATCTCGTCCTCGCGTTCCACGCCCGGGTAGACACCCACCAGTTCCCGCAATCGATCCAGGCGCAGGACGGCCAGACCGGCCTCGGTCAAGGTACGCAGGTCCCCGCCCGACCCCTTGACCCAGAGCAGCTCCACGGGGTCACCGGTCACGGGATCCGTGGCTTGGCCCTTGGCCGAGGCGTTGCCTCCGGCGTAGTTGGTGTTGCGCGGGTCCGATCCCAGCCGACGCGATCGCTCCAGGAGCGCGGCCACCGGCGTGCTCGAGCTTGTAATGGTCATGCTCGCAGGAGTCCTCGGGCGGTGAGCTCGTAGGACCCAATTATTCCGCGATCCGGGACGGGACGGGTGCCGCTGTGCATCAGAGCAGGAACTGCTCGATCGCTCGCTCCATGAGCACTCGGCCGATGGCAAGGGAGGCCGTCGCTGCCGGAGAGGGTGCATTGCGCACGTGGAGCACGCGTCCCGAACCCGCCAGGTCGAAGTCCTCTACGAGGCTTCCGTCCCGTCGAAGCGCCTGTGCCCGAACGCCGCTCGGGCCGAACCGCAGCTGCTCCGAGCGGAGCTCGGGAATGTATCGGCACAGCTCGCGAACGAAGGCCCGTTTCGAGACGTCGCGCCACATTTCCGCGAGGCCGGTCCGCATGTACCTGCCGGCGAGGCGCAGGAAGCCGGGGAAGAGCAGCGTGCCAGCGAGATCCGGTATCGAGACATCGCGTCGCCGGTAGCCCCTGCGCGCGAAGGCCAGGACCGCGTTCGGGCCTGCCCACACCTCACCGTCGATCCGCCGCGTGAAATGCACGCCCAGGAATGGGAAATGCGGATCGGGCACCGGATAAATGAGCCCGCGCACCAGGTGCCTCGCCTCCGGCGAGAGGGTGTAGTAGTCGCCACGGAACGGCACGATGCGCGGTGCCTCGCGCCCGGCGTCTCCGGTCAACGCCGCAACCCGGTCGGCCCACAGGCCGGCACAGGCAATGACCGAGCCGGCGAGAACCTCGCCGGCGGGGGTCGCCAGGACGAGGGTGTCCCGCCGGCGCTCGATGGCCGTGACGCGTCGTCCCGTGAGGATCTCCCCGCCACGAGCCCGAACCTCGTCGGCCAGGGCCAAAGCCACCCGGCGGAAATCGACGATGCCGGTCGAGGGGCTCCAGAGCGCCCGAATCCCGACCACGTGCGGTTCGATCTCCCGGATCCGTTCTGGCCCCAGGGCCTCGAGGCCCGGCACCTGGTTGGCGGCTGCGCGCTGGTGCAGCTCTTCCAGTCGCGGAAGCTCCTCATCGGTGACCGCCATCACGAGCTTCCCGACGCGCTGGAAGGGGATGTCGTGCTGCTCGCAGAAGGATTCGAGGGCCGCCTTGCCCTCGCGGCAGAGGGCTGCCTTCAGTGAACCCGGCGGATAGTAGAGGCCCGCATGGATGACGCCGCTGTTATGGCCGGATTGATGGACCGCCAGCTCCCTCTCCTGCTCGAGCACCGTCACGCGCAAACCGGGGCGTGCCTCGAGCATGCGGAAGGCGGTCGCGAGCCCTACCAGTCCACCTCCGACGACGCAGACGTTGACCGCTTGGCTCACGCGGTCTCACCCGGGAACGGGAGCCCGACGCGTTCGCCGATCTCCACCAGGGACCGATGGTGGCGCTCGTCGATGACGATCCCTCGATCGTCTGCCCGGCGCTCGGCTTCGGCCTCCGGCTCGCCGGGGACCAGCACCCGGCCCGGCGCGTCCGATACGGTCTCCGCCCCGGTCAGCTGATCCAGATAGCCCTCCAACCGCCGCTCGAATTCCCCCGGCTCGGCGATGGCGCCGGGATCGATGACCCAGAAGGCGTGCCCGAGATCCGACTTCCCCTCGGTCGAGAAGAGGCCGACGATGTTCGGCCCGAAGGCGGCACCGCTCAGCACTCCGCTGAGCAGGTCGATGGCCAACGCGAGGCCATAGCCCTTGTAGCCAGCGGTCT
The DNA here is from genome assembly GCA_005879815.1 of Chloroflexota bacterium. Lineage (GTDB taxonomy): Bacteria > Chloroflexota > Limnocylindria > QHBO01 > QHBO01 > CF-82. Next base: position 842 of record VBKA01000222.1, on the reverse strand, counting down.
CCTCGAGCCCGCCGAGGGGCAGCAGCGCGCCCGCCAGCGCATCCTTCGCCGTGGTGGCAGGGTGCCCATCGGGCCCGATCGCCCACCCCACGGGCAGTGTCTCCCCGCGACGTGCGGCGACCTCGATCCGACCGCGCGGGATGGTCGATGTCGCCATGTCCAGGCAGAAGAGCTCCCAATGTCCTGCGGGCGCCGCAACCGCGATCGGGTTGGTGCCGAGCAGCGGGCGGATGGCCCGCGTCGGTGCGACGAGCGGCGAGCTGTTGGTGAAGGCGCAGCCAATCAGGCCCGCTCTCGCCGCGCGCATCGCGTACCAACCGGCGATGCCGTAATGGTTGGAGTTGCGCACGACAGCCACAGCCGACCCGACGGACTGGGCGGCGCCGATCGCCCAGTCGATCGCCACCCGGCCCGCGTGATGGCCCCAGCCGTTCTCCGCGTCGAAGAGTGCCAGCGCGTCGCGCTCCCGGACGAGGTGCGGGAGCCCGGCCGGGTCCATCACGCCAGCATCTACCAGGGTGATGTAGTTCGGAAGCCGCGCGGTCCCGTGCGATGCGATGCCGCGCCGATCGGCTGCCACCAGGATCTCGGCCACGTCGCCGGCGACCGTGGGGGGCGTTCCAATCGCCTCCACAACCAACCCCGCCCAGGTGCGAAGCGCGGCGGGGCTGACCGTGGCTCCCCCGACTGGATCGGTGTAGACGGGCACGCCGTAGGCTCCTCGTCGCACGTCTCTGAAGGTCGGTAAGGTATCGGCTCAGGAGGTGGACGGCATGACCAACTTGCGTCTGGGCATCCTGCTATGGCCGCAGGGGACCGATTGGGAGCTCTTCGAGACGTCA
>VBKA01000227.1 GCA_005879815.1 Chloroflexota bacterium | reverse complement strand
ACGCCCAGAGATCCTCGAGCTGGGTCTTGTCCCGTAGCGTATCCATGGGTTGCCAGAAGCCTTTGTGCTCGAACGCAACCAATTGGTCCTGGCCAGCTAGGGCCATGAGCGGCTCGGCCTCCCAAGATGTCCCGTCACCTTCAATGAGATCTAGGCACGCGGGCGATAGGACGAAATAGCCGCCGTTGATGAACCCTCCGTCACCGAGTGGCTTCTCAAGGAATCCAACCACGCGCTGTGCCTCCATGCGCAGCGCCCCGAAGCGGCCCGGGGGCCGTACTGCGGCGATCGTTGCCAGCCGGCCGTGCCGACGATGGAAGGCCACTTCCCCGGAGATGTCAATGTCGGCTACACCGTCGCCATACGTGAAGCAGAATTCATCTTCCTGTCTGAGGTACTCGGCGACGCGCTTCAGCCGGCCACCGGTCATCGTGTCCTCACCTGTATCGACGAGCGTGACCTTCCAAGGTTCAGCATGCTGGTGGTGGACGTCCATGACGTTCCTCTCCATGTCAAACGTGACATCCGACATGTGGAGGAAGTAGTTCGCGAAGTATTCCTTGATTACGTACCCGCGGTACCCGCAGCAGATGATGAAGTCGTTCACACCATGAGCTGAGTACAGCTTCATGATGTGCCACAGAATCGGCTTGCCACCAACTTCGATCATTGGCTTCGGCCGCTGACTGGTCTCCTCTGAAAGACGCGTTCCGACGCCGCCAGCGAGGATGACCGCCTTCATGGCCACGGATAATGACCGATGGGGCGCAGCGCTGCATACCCTGTCCTACCTATGTGTCTCGGGGTCGATTTCGGGACACAGACCCTCGTCGAACGGCTAATGGGTTAGCGACCGGCGCCGGCGCAGCAGGTGCAGCACGCGGTCGCTGTCCGGGATCGGCTCGCTCCGCTCGAAGGAGAAATCGCTCTCAAAGGCTTGCTTGAAGGCGGCCTCGTCGTATCCGCCAAAGACGTCCTCGCGGTGGGCGAGCATGGCGGCCACCATCGGGTCCGTCTTGGGCACCCACTCGATGATCAACCATTCGCCGAGGCGCGCGAACAGCGCGCTGATGCGATCGAGCGGGATGTTTCGGCCGATGGCCAGGTGGTGGATGAGCGCCAGCGCCAGGATGACGTCGGCGTTGCATCGGTCTATCAGGGACCGATAGTCCTCGAGCGCCCAACCGACCCCAGGCGTGGGGTTGGCGATGTCCATCACGAGGGGCAGCACGCGCTCGTCCCCGGCTGACTGCAGCTGCCGGTAGAACATGTCCACCGCTCCGGCGTCGCTGTCGAGCGCAACGACCTGCCGGCCCAGCTCTGCCGCCCTGAGGCTGAACCAACCCCGGTTGGCTCCCACGTCCCATACCCACCTGCCGGGTGTCTGCTGCAGCAGCTCGCCGACGAGCCGGAGCTTCGCGTCGGCGGCCGCCGGCGAGTAGGTCGATGTCGTCTCGTACGACGCCCACGGCGTGCTGGTCCGCGGCTTGCGCATGCCCTCGACCGTGCGGCGAAGGTGGTCGACCAGCGCCCGCCGCCCAAGCGACGAGACGCGGGGGGCGCGAGCCCGCGTGGCGGATTCGAGCGAGATGGGGCGTTGCTGCGCGCGCGCGTGCAGGTGGATGTGCGCGCTTATCCCGGTCGAGAGCCTCGTCCTTGCGGGAAGCAGGGCAGAAGCGAGGTCGAGAGGAATGCCGCTGGGCATCGGGCGCATGAGCAGGCCCAGGCGCGCGTCGCGGTAGGCCATCAGCGCCAGCGGCGCCACGAACTGCTCGCAGAACTCGCGATACGGCAGCCAGGGCTCCTCCGGCGTGGCCGGCTCGAACGACAGGCTGTCGATGAGGATGGGCTTGCCGCGGAGGAATTGGACGTTGAACGCGCTCGCGTCGCGGAGCGTGAAGCCGGCGGCGGCCGCCCGCTCCTGCGCCTCGAGCGTGAGAAGGGCCGCGTCCCGCAGCTGCGAGAAGCTCCATTCCCACGGATATGTGATGAGCTCGACCCGCTCCGGTTCGATCACCGCCGCGGCATGCTCGTCCCACGCGAGCTCCAGCGGCGCGGGCTGGTGCTCAATCAGCAGCCGATCGCCAGTCAGCTCCCGGCGAAGGGCCGACTGTTCGAAGGCGCTCCACCGTTCCGCGAAGGAGTCGTTGATCTGCCGGAGGAGCCGGCCGTCCCGCTCGTAGACGAAGCCCGACGGATCGCGGAAGGAGGCCGGGATGCGGCCTCGGTCAGGTTGAGGTGTTCGATTCGTCGGCTGAGGTTGCCCCATGGTCCCGTCCGTGGAAGAGGCTGCGGGCCCGTCGCGCGGCACGTGCCACGCCGGACCGGAACACGAACGGCACTGAGATCAGGGCAGCGATCAGCGCCTGGATGACAAGGCTACCCGCGCCGGGGTCGATGTACAGAAGAATCAAGGAACTCGCCCGGGGTGACTTCGGATTCGCCGTCAGCGTACCGGTTGGTGCGCGGCCGTCGAATGGTACTACTGGACGGCTGACTCCCTACCTCCACGCGGTAGAGTGCGCCGGTGTCGGACCCCGATCACCGGCCGCTGCCCGCCCCGACCGGTCCGAATCTCGACCCCGATCCCGCCTGGGCTCGGGTGCCGTTCTATCCGCTCCCGCTCGGGCTGGCGCTGATTGCGGTTGCGTATGTCCAGACCGATGTCAGCATCTGGGCCGCTCTCCGCGCCATGCTCGTCGTCCTGATGGGCAGTCTGGCGCTCCTGGTTGTTGCCATGATTGTGGCCCGAGGTCGACACCTGGGGGGGCTGATTGCGGCGGCCGCGATCGTCCTGCTGCGCACGTCGGACCTCCCCCACGCGCTCGTTGCGGCGCTGCTCCTTGCTCTCGCTGGCGGGGCTCTCTTTTACTTCGCGCGCTTGCGGCGAGCCCCGGTGCTGTCGAGTGCAACAC
>VBKA01000226.1 GCA_005879815.1 Chloroflexota bacterium | reverse complement strand
GAAGTCCATGCGCCCGGCCAGCGGCTCCATGTTGCCGCCCGTCACCTGCGCGCCGTGGTCGCGCCAGATGACGCCGCACAGCACGTGCAGCGCGGAGTGCGTGCGCATGAGCCCATGGCGCCGCACCCAGTCGATCTCGGCGGTGACGTCGGCGCCAGGCTCCGGCAGCGAGCCGTCGGGGGCGGGCTCGACGGCATGGACGATCTCCCCTTCGGCCTTGCGCGCGCCGGTCACTGTCCAGGCCGCCGCATCGGTCCTCAGCAGTCCGGTATCCGCCGGCTGACCGCCACCCCCGGGATAGAACACGGTCCGGTCCAGGACCACCCCATCGGGGCCGGAAGAGACGACGGTGGCACTCGTGGTCCGTGCGTAGGCGTCGGTGGCGGCGAGGTTCTCGGTCATGGCGTCGGGGTAGGCTAGCATCCGCCCCATGGAGCTCCGCCCACTCGCCGACGAGCTGCTCGCCGAGTACTTCCGGCTCTCGCCGGTCCACGCCACCGAGATCGGCATCCATGACCACGATGGCCTGTGGCCGGACCTGACCGATGCCGGCTTTGAGGAGCGGAGCCGGTTCCTGCATTCAGCGCTGGAGCGCATCGACGCGCTCGATTCGAACGACCTCTCGCGCGACGACGCGATCGACCGCAGCGTCCTGCGCTCCTTCATGGATGCGGACCTGTTCGCGAGCGAGGTCCTCGATGAGCCGGCTTGGAGCCCCATGAGCTACGTCTACCTGGCCGGCAACGGCCTCTTCACACTCCTCGCGCGCGAGTTCGCGCCACGCGAAGACCGCCTGGCGAGCGCAGCGTCCCGCATGCGCGCACTGCCGGCGCTGCTCGATCAGGCACGCGCTAGGCTCACCGCCGCGCGCCGCGGTGAGCTCGGCAGCGGCAGCGCGCGTGCCGTGAGCCGATTCCACACCGAGAAGGCCATCGACACGATGCCCGGCGTCGCAGACCTCGCCCGGACGGCTGCCTCCGAAGCGCAGGAGCTCGACGACGAGGAGTCGCTCCACATGGTGCAAACGGCGGCGAGGTCCGCGGTCGAGGCGGTCGATGCCTACGTCGAGTGGCTGCGGGACGAGCTGTTGCCGCACGCCACCGGCGACTTCCGGCTGGGGCGCGACCTTCACGACCACAAGTTCCGCCACTTCCTCAAGACGGAGATCACGCCGGACCAGCTTGGGGAGCGAGCGCAGGCGAGCTTCGACGTGGTGCGCGCGGAGATGGTTACGCTCGCGCGCCGCCTCTGGCCGCAATGGATGGGTTCGGAGCCGATGCCCGACGACGATGGCGCTGCGGTTCGAGGCGTCCTCGACGCGATCGCCCTGCAACACCCTGCCGCCGAGAATCTGCTCGACTACTGCCGCGAGGAGAATGCGCGGATCGAGGCGTTCGTGCGTGAGCGCGATCTGGTCGGGTTGGCGGAGGAGCCGATGCAGATCATCTGGACGCCTCCCTTCCTGCGCGCCTTCGGCGGCGCGATGCTCATCCCTCCGGGGCCACTCGACCGCGGGCTAGACAGCTTCTTCGCCATCACCCCAATGCCTGACGAGTGGACCGATGAACAGCGCGAGTCGCGCCTCCGCGAGGACAACGATCGCCAGCTGCGGCTGCTGACCATTCACGAAGCAGTCCCCGGCCACTACCTGCAGCTGGCCTACTCGAACCGCTGCCCATCCACGGTGCGTGCCGTCTTCCAGTCAGGGGTCTTCGCCGAGGGCTGGGCGGTGTACATCACCCAGGTGATGATTGACGTGGGATACGGAGCCGATGACCCGGCGCTGATGCTCGTCCATCTCAAGTTCTATCTGCGCAGCATC
>VBKA01000230.1 GCA_005879815.1 Chloroflexota bacterium | reverse complement strand
TGTCGCGTTCCACGATCTCCACCACGACGTCGAAGGTTGGCGGCGCCTTGCGTTCGAGGACCGTCTTCTGCGTGCCCCTCCGTCGCGCCTCCTCGTCGCCCAGGGTGACGGTCTGGATGCCGCCCACCAGGTCGGAGAGCGTGGGGTTCAGCATCAGGTTGTCGAGCGTGTTGCCGTGCGCGGTCCCCACCAGCTGGACGCCACGCTCCGCGATCGTGCGTGCCGCGGCGGCTTCGAGCTCGGTGCCGATTTCGTCGATCACGATCACCTCGGGCATGTGGTTCTCGACCGCCTCGATCATCACCGCGTGCTGCTCGGTGGGTGTGCGCACCTGCATCCGCCGCGCGTCGCCGATGCCCGGATGCGGGATGTCGCCGTCGCCGGCGATCTCGTTGCTGGTGTCGACCACCACCACGCGCTTGCCGAGGTCGTCGGCAAGGACCCGGGCCACCTCCCGCAGCATGGTCGTCTTCCCGACTCCGGGGCGGCCGAGCAGCAGGATCGAGCGGCCCGACTCGACGATGTCGCGGATGATCTCGATGGTGCCGAACACCGCGCGCCCGATGCGGCAAGTGAGCCCGACGACCTTGCCGGCGCGATTTCGGATGGCGCTGATGCGGTGCAGCGTGCGCTCGATCCCGGCCCGATTGTCGTCGCCGAAGACCCCGATGTGGTTCACGACGTGGCCTATGTCCGGATCCCCGATCTCGCGGTCGAGAAGGACCTCCTCGCCGTGCACGAAGCGGGCCTCCGGACGCCGGCCGAGGTCCATCACCACCTCGAGCAGGTCGCTGCGGTCGGCGAACGAGCGCAGCCTCTCGACGATCTCGGTGGGCAGCGAGGCCATCAGCGCGTCGAGGTCGTCAGTCATCTCCCGGCGTGGGATCGAGGCCATGCGTGCTCCAGTGTGGCTAGTGGGCGGGGACCATCGCGGGTTGGCGCACCAGGGCACGCACCTCCCGGACCAGCAGTGTCACGCGCCCGATCGCGACGAATCCGACGCCGGACGCTGCGCGCATGCCGGTCGACTCATATGTTCGCACCGGGGCCAGCAGCCCGGCGCTTGCAGCGTCGGGCCCGATCGCGTCGAGCACGGCCCGCAGGAAGGCGACCCCATCGGTGCCGTCGCGGATGAGGAATCGCAGGTAGTGCGGACTCTCGCGGCAGGCGCCGTGCTGCGCTAAGCCACCGGCCCGCTGGTCGTGCGGCATCAGCCAGGCGTCCACCTCGGTGAAATGCAGGATGGGGCTCAGGCTGGAGCGCGGCACGATCGCCTCGTGCCCAACGGAGTCCCAGTCGGCCGCCGAGTATCCCTCGATGCGCGCGATGGCTGGTGGCGTGGCGTGCGTCCAGAGGTCGAAGAGATGCCACGCATCTGGCGCCCCGGCGGGCTGGAGGGTCACGTGGCGATCGTCGAGGGCGTGCGTCTCGCCCCAGTGATTGGCCGATTTCGTGGGCGATCCCGCCTGCCTGGCGCCGTTGCTCTCCGGGCGAGAGCGCCCTTCGCGGGCGACGAGCTTGCGCAGCCAGGAGCGAGGGCCCCGCTCGCTGGCCGCCGCCAGGTAGAGAATCTCCTCCTGCGCGTAGGCCATGAAGCTGGCCTGCCCGAACAGCTCCAGGTTCTCGCGGACGTCGCTGCAGGCGGCGAAGTAGCGGCCGACGTTCTTCTTGGCGCCTTCCTCGATCAGCGCCTGGAGAAGGGCCCAGCGCACCTCGGCCGCCATCGGTCCATCCGAGGCGTCGAGCTCGGTGATTACCCAGTCGTCGCGGTGTGGCTCCTCGATGGCGCGGCAGCTGCCGACCAGCTGCCCATCGCTCTCCGCGACGAGGTGCACCGAGGGGGGACGCAGCGGGAGCCAGGTGGGAATGAGGGTGGCCAGGCTGATCCCCGGGCGCGTGGCCGTCGGGGCGGGAACACCCAGGCTTCGTCGATGGGCGTCGCCGGACGCGTGCGCACGATGCGACAGGTCGATGAGCGCTTGCCGGTCGGTCAGGCGCGCAGCTCGGATGGTTCCGGTCTGGGTGGTCATGCGCGATGGCCCGCGGCTGTGCCAACCATCTCGACCAGGAGCCGGTGCAGCCGCCGGTCCTCGGTCAGCTCCGGGTGGAAGGCGGTGGCCAGCACCTTGCCCTGGCGCACCGCGATGGGCTGCCCGTCAGTATCCACCGCGAGCACCTC
>VBKA01000012.1 GCA_005879815.1 Chloroflexota bacterium | reverse complement strand
AAAAGGCGGCGCTGGGGGAGGCATAGGCCCGCGCTCCGCGCCCGTGTCTGGCTCGGGTCCGTATGGCGCGCCGCTCGGGGCGCGGCTGAGCGCCTCGATCAGGGGAGCCGCCTCCTCTGGCGTGATGCGGCCCTCCGCCACGAGCCGGAGCACGATCGCAAGCTCATCACGCATCGCTGGAGCGCTCCCCCAGCCGGCGCGAGGCCTCCTCGACGTCGATCTCGCCGCGCTCCAGCGCGCGGAGCACCTCGATCGCCTCTTCGCTCATCGGCGCCTTCTCGGCAGTGGATTGCGTCGCTCCCGTGGCCTCCGGTGCGGACTGGCTCGCGACCTTACGCTCGAGCCGGCGCGGGTTCCGCACCACGACGTCTCCGGACATCGAGCTGAACACGATCGTCGGCTCACCGGTGCCGATCACCACGCGGCGACGATCCATGCGTCCCTCGAGGCGATGTGCCATCTCCGCCTGGATGTCGGTGGAGATGCCCCGCACGTCGAAGGTGGCGCTGCCGATCAGGCCGAACAGCAGATCGCCGCTGACCGATTCAATGCGATGCTCGCCGCTCCGCGCCAGCTCCCCCTGCGCCAGCTCCCCCTCGATCTCCAGGTCTCCGCTGACGGTGGTGAGCCGCAGCTCCTCCAGCCTGGGTGAGGTGATGGAGAGGTCGCCGGACACGCTCTCGGCGCGTACGCGAATCGGCCCATCTGCGCGCAGCGTCCCGTCTCCGGAGACGCTGTTGCTTCGCACAGATCCGCCGATCTCGGTGAGGTACTGGTCGCCCGAGACCGTGTTGTATCGCTGCTCCCCCCGCATGCCGTGCACCACCAGGTCACCGGACACCGTGTCGATGCGCAGCTCGCAGCCTGCCGGTGCTTCGACGTCCACGGACAGCTCGACCCGAGGGCTGCCGGTGATCCAGCGCCGCAGCGTCGAGCGGTCCGGCAGGCCGAGCGCCTGTGTCAGGCCGCCCAGCTGTCCGTCGCCGGGCGCCTGGACGTCCAGGTACGAATCCCCGGAAGACACGATCAGCCTGGCAATGTCCAGCACGCGGTCCGCCTCTTCGTCGGAGCCGGCGCCGATCTCGAATGTGGCGCGCAGCCGGACCTCATCGCCTTCGGCAGGACGGATGCGCACGTCGCCATCGGTCACCTTCAGCTGGAAGCGACCGGCGGGACCGATGCGGTGCCTGATCTCCTGCTGCCGGACGTAGGTTGCCATGAACGTCAGCTCCTCCCCAGCGCGCGGATGGCTACTGCTGCCTCGTCGGCGCTCAGCTCATGGCGGGAGAGGCGCTCGAGGATCCTGCGCCGCTCGGCCGCGAGGTCTTCATCGGTCGCAGCGGCGGGGGGCGTCGCCGGCTCTGTCTCGGCCGGCATCGGCTCCTCATCGGTCACGGCAACCGCTGGACCGTCACCCAGGCCAAGAGCCTTGAGCAGAACCTCGAGGCGACCGCGAACGGTGGGGTACGAGATGCCCAGCTCGCGCTCCATCTCCTTGAGGTTTCCCCGCGAGCGCAGGAAGCTCTCCAGGAAGGCGAGCTGCTCGTGCTCGAGCCGTCCGAAACGCCCAACCCCGAATTCGCCCTCGAGGGCCGTGCCGCAGTTGCGGCAGTGCAGGCGGGTGACGGTCAGCTCGCCCTGGCAGACCGGACAGGTGGAAATGACGTCGTGGGCCATCAGCGGTTGCCGGCGACTCGGACGTACCGCCGCGAGGGGAGGCGGAAGAACCGCTTGCCCGCAGGGCGGATGGCTGCCAGCTCCCGCTGCTCCCGGCGTCGCTCGTCGACGATCATCTGTGCGTAGAGGACTCGGCCTTCCAACATCGTGAACTCCTTTTCCAGAACACCCATGCGTGAGTGCCAGTTTGTGAGGTATGCCGCGCATTCTAGGACGCCCGCGCTGTCTTGTCAACCCGAATCTCACAAATCTGTATGTCCGGTTGCCAATTGTGTATTGCGGCTTACCAAATGGCGTGCCGGGACCAGCGTGCGGGAGGTGGCTGCGTCGTCTGTCGGGCTGGGGTAGCATCGGGGCCGCTCCATGACCCAGCGCTTCCTCCCGTACTCACCCGAACGCGACGTGTATCGGCTCCTGCAGGTGGACCCTCGGGCAGAGCCTGACGAGATCATGGATGCGTGGCGGCGCCTGGCTCGCACCTTTCATCCGGATCGGAATGGGTCGCAGCGGGCCACCGAGGAGATGCAGGTTGTCAATGCGGTGCGTGACCTGCTCAGCGATCCCGCAGCCCGCGCCGAATACGATCGCGAGCGTCGCCGCTGGATGGCGCTACCGGTCTCAGGGGATCGCGGGGATCGCTGGCGGACGCTCGCCGGCATCGGCCAGCCCCGACGCGGAGCGTTGATTCCCGCGCGCGCACCGCTGCTCGAATCACGCGTCGGGAGGACGGCGGTAGCCGTTGGGATCGGGCTTCGTGCCTTCGCCATCGAGCTGCTGCCCGCCCGCTGCTCCGCCTGTCGGGGAGCCATCGGTCACTCGGACACACACTGCTGGATCTGCGGCTTCCCGACGGAGACACCTCGCCGGCCGTAGCGCCGGCGATCCCGCCCAAGCGCTCGGCTAGGCGAACTGCGGGTTGAGACGCTCCGTGTCGATCCCCAGCTCGCCGACCATGCGCCGCAGCTCGTCCCGGTCAGCCTCGCCGGTGAGGCACAGGCCGTGGAGTGAGGCGTACGCGATGTGCTCCGGCGATACCTCGAAATGCGTGCGCAGGGCCTCGCGCGTGTCGCTGCGCCCGAATCCGTCCGTGCCGAGGACCGTGTAGGGCCGGTCGATCCAGCGCGCGATCATGTCGGGGATCGCCTTGAGGTAGTCGGTCGCCGCCACGATCGGTCCATCAACCGCCGTCAGCGCCTGGCTCAGGTATGACCTGCGCGGCTCGGCATCGGGATGGAGACGATTCCAGCGCTCGACGTCCAGCGCATCGACGCGCAGCTGCTGGAAGCTCGTGGCGCTCCACACGTCGGCTGCCACCTTGTGGGCGGCCAGGATCTCCTGGGCCTTGAGCGCCTGGTGCAGGATCGACCCCGAGGCCAACAGGTGGACTCGGCGGCCGTCGACCTGGGCCGGTCGGTATCGGTACAGCCCACGCAGGATCCCCTCGTCCACACCCTCGGGCCGTGCTGCCTGGACCCAGTTCTCGTTGTAGAGGGTCAGGTAGTAGAAGATGTCCTCGCCCTCGGCGTACATGCGGCGGATTCCCTCGCGCACGATCACCCCCAGCTCGTAGGCGAAGGCCGGATCGTAGGCGAGGATGTTCGGCAGCGTGGTGGCGAGCAGGTGGGAGTGGCCGTCATCGTGCTGTAGCCCCTCGCCGTGGAGGGTGGTGCGTCCGGCGGTGGCGCCCATCAGGAACCCACGACCCCGCGCGTCACCGAATGCCCACAGCTGGTCGCCGGTGCGCTGGAAGCCGAACATCGAATAGAAGATGTAGAAGGGGATCATCGGTTCGCCGTGGACCGCGTAGCTGGTTCCGGCGGCCGTGAACGACGCGGTCGCACCAGCCTCGGTAATGCCCTCCTCCAGGATCTGGCCCTCGGTCGACTCGAGGTAGCTGAGGAGGAGCTCCTTGTCGACCGGGGTATAGCGCTGGCCGACGGCGGAGTAGATCCCGATCTCCTTGAAGAGCGGATCCATGCCGAAGGTTCGGGCCTCGTCGGGGATGATCGGGACGATCCTGCGACCGACGCCGGGGTCGCGAACCAGGTTGCGGACCAGCCGGCTGAAGGCCATGGTCGTGCTCGCCGGCCGCTCCGATCCGCCGAGCAGCTCCTCGAAGACCGCGGGTTCCGGCGCGGGCAGCGGGGCCGGTTGCACGCGCCGCTCCGGCAGGAGTCCGCCCAGACCGCGTCGCCGTTCGAGCATGTACTGGATCTCGGGAGCGTCGGCGCCCGGGTGGTAGTAGGGCGCTTCCTTGAGCTGGTCGTCCGGGATTGGCAGCTCAAGGCGGTCGCGGAAGACCTTGAGCTCGGCCTCGGTCAGCTTCTTGGCCTGGTGGGTGACGTTGCGACCCTCGATGCCCGGCCCCAGGGTCCAGCCCTTCACGGTTTTGGCCAGGATGACGGTGGGTGTGCCGGCGTGTCCGACCGCGGCGCTGTAGGCCGCGAACAGCTTGCGGTAGTCATGGCCGCCCCGGCGCAGCTTCGTCAGCTCGTCGTCGGAGAGGTGCTCGACCATTGCGCGCAGGCGCGGATCCGGGCCGAAGAAGTGCTCGCGGATGTAGGCACCGTCGGCGACCGAGAGGCGCTGGTAGTCGCCGTCGAGGGTCTCGTTCATCTTATTGACCAGGATGCCGTCCACGTCCCGCGCCAGCAGGTCGTCCCATTCGCGCGACCAGATGACCTTGATCACGTTCCAACCGGCGCCGCGGAAGGTGGATTCGAGCTCCTGGATGATCTTGCCGTTGCCGCGCACCGGCCCATCCAGGCGCTGAAGGTTGCAGTTGACGACGAAGGTCAGGTTGTCCAGGCCCTCGCGAGCGGCCAGGGACAGCCCGGCGAGCGACTCCGGCTCGTCCATCTCGCCGTCGCCGGGGAAGGCCCACACGCGCTGGCCGGAGGTGTCCTTGATGCCTCTCGCGTGGAGGTACCGATTGAATCGCGCGAGGTAAATGGCGCTGAGCGGTCCCAGGCCCATGCTCACGGTGGGGAACTGCCAGAACCCGGGCATCATTCGCGGGTGGGGGTACGACGAAAGGCCTCCCGGCCAGAGCGCCTCGCGCCGGAAGTGGTCGAGCTGCTCCTCGCTGATCCGGCCCTCCAGGAAGGCGCGGGCGTAGATGCCGGGCGCTGCGTGGCCCTGGAAGAAGATCAGGTCGCCATCGGGCCCACCCTTGAAGAAGTGGTTGAAGCCGACCTCGTACAGGCTCGCCGCCGAGGCGTACGTGGAGAGGTGTCCGCCCAGTCCGTCGAAACGCGTGTTGGCTCGCAGAACCATGGCCAGCGCGTTCCAACGGATCATGCGGCGAATGCGGAGCTCCATCGTCTCGTCGCCGGGGAAGAAGGGCTCCTGCTCGGGGCTGATGGTGTTGATGTAGCGGGTCTGAGTGAGCGGAGGAAGACCGATCTGCAGCTGCCGAGCGCGCTTCAGGAGCTTGAAGATGATGAAGCGGGCGCGCTCACGACCGGCCTGGTCGACCACCCCATCGAGCGAGTCGATCCACTCCTGCGTCTCTTCGGGATCGATGTCGGGCAGCTGCTGCTTGAACTGGTCGAAGACTTCGTGCACGAAACCTATGGTAGCCCGATGAATGAGGGAGGAGCCGCATGGCTGCGGCTCCTCCGACCAAGGCTTCGGTGCGGCTAGGGCAGCGTCAGGCGCCAGGCACTGAGCCCGTGCGATGCCGCGTACAGGATTCGCGACTCGGGCAGGATGGTGAGCCCAGCCACTTCGACGTTAGGCATCCCGCTTCCGGCGAGCACCCACGAGGTCGTCCCAGCAGGGAGCATGGAGACGCCGAAATCCGACGCGGCGTACATGTCGCCGGTCGCGGAGTCAACGGCCACGTCGTTGGCGGGCAGATCGCCCCAGTTGTAGGACCGATCCGTCCAGGTCGCCGTCGACGTCCCCGGATTGAAGGTGACCTCGAACAGATGGCCGGGTGTCGCCGGCGTGTTGGCGTTGTACCCGCTGTACGAGATCCACGCGTGGTTCCCATTCGTGGGATCGACATGGATCGAGCTCACGAACTGATTTGGGCTGGTCGCGTCGTCGATGCGCGTCCAGGTCACTGAGCTGGCGGGATCATCGTCGACGTTCGTGGATACGACCGCGTTAACGGTACCCACCCTGTCCAGCGCCGCGCGGGGGTACGGCAGCCGTTTGTGCGGCGGGTGGCACCATAGGCACCGTGAGCTCCGCCCAACGACCGCATCGCGTCCTGATCCTGGGCGGGGGATTCGCCGGGGTCATGACCGCGCAAGCCCTCGAGCGGCGCCTGGGGAAGCGACGCGACGTCGAGATCTGGCTCGTCAGCCGCGACAACTTCATGCTCTTCACGCCGCTGCTGCCGGAGGTCTGCTCCGGCGTCCTCGAGCCCCGCCATGTCGTCATGCCGCTGCGCGGCATGCTTCATCACCAGTCGACCTGGTGCATCACCGCCGATGTTGAAGCGATCGACACCCAGGGCCACGTGGTCACCGTCATGGGCGGCGACGGCGACCCGCATCGCCTGCAGTACGACACCCTGGTCCTGGCGCTGGGCGGGATCACGCACACCTTCGGCATTCCCGGTCTCGAGGAGCACGCGGTCGGCATGAAGACGCTGGCCGACGCCTTTGGCCTGCGCAACCGGGTGATCGAGATGCTGGAGCGCGCCGAGCTGGAGGACGATCCGCGCATCCGGCAGGCGGACCTGACCTTCGTGGTCGGGGGAGCCGGGCTGTCGGGCGTCGAGACCGCGGGCGAGCTGGAGGACTTCGTGCGCCGCGTGCGTCGCCATTACTACCCCAAGATCGGCGAGGGGGACATTCACACCTACCTGGTCGAGCTCAAGAACGAGGTCCTGGCCGAGCTGCCGCCGGAGATGGGCGCGTTCGCCCGCCAACGCCTCGAGCGTCGTGGATTCGAGGTGCGCCTCGGAACGCCGATTCGCGAGGTTCGCGAGGCGGAGGTGGTCATCGGAGAGGGCGAGGTGATCCCGACTCGGACAGTCGTCTGGACCGGAGGCGTCCGGCCGGCCCCGATGGTGGCCAGGTCCGGGGTCGAGGTCGACCATGCAGGGCGCGTCAAGACCAGGCCCACCATGGAGACCAGTCGCTCCACCGCCTTTGCGATCGGCGACTGCGCGGTGATCCCCAATGTCGAGGATCCCGATGGGCGGCCGTTCGCACCGACGGCGCAGAACGCCGTTCGCGAGGCGAAACGCCTGGCGGCCAACATCGTGGCGCGCATCGACGGACGGCCGCTCTCGCCGTATCGCTATCGGACCATCGGCACCCTCGCCTCGATCGGCCACCACACAGGGGTGGGCGTCGTCTTCGGCATCCGTGTCCGTGGCTGGATCGCCTGGTTCATGTGGCGCGGCTACTACTGGTCCCGGGTCCCTGGCATCAACCGCAAGGTCCGTGTCGGTCTCGACTGGGTCCTCACCGCCCTCTTCGGGACCGATCCCGTACAGCTGAAGGTTGAGGACGCGTCCAGCGCTCTCGGTTCGACTGGCCGCCGGCGGGCACCGGTGCGGGATCGCGATACGAGCGACTAGACTCAGCCGGCCATGTCACGCTCGGAGCGCCGCGCGTACCGGCGCCTGACGAAGAACCAGGACCCCTACGCACCTCCGGCGGCCACGGCCGCTGCTCGGGCGCGGATGGAGCGCCAGCGCACGCGACGCAGCCCGGCCGCCCGCGGCGGCGGGTCCACCTCGCTGCTAGGCGGTCGCACCGGCTGGGTCGTGTTTGGAGGCGGCGCCGCGGCGTTCCTGCTGGGTTTCTCCCTTGCCTGGCCGAGTGGTGTCGGCCCGGCACTCCTGGCCGGACTCGGCGCCGGCCTGGCCTGGCTGGCGGTGACGCTCGGATTCGTCGTGTGGCGGCGCCGGACGGGCGCTCACCCAGCCGACGGCCGCAGCGCCGGTCAGCGCTGAACCCTTCGCGCGGGATGTGACCAACCTTCCAGCCGCCCTGGCGGCGCTGGCAGCCGGCTACCTGATCGGCGCGATCCCCTTCGGGGTATTGATTGGTTTCGTAGCGGGCGTCGATCCTCGACGCGCTGGTTCCGGGCGAACGGGCGCGACGAACCTTCTGCGCACCGTCGGCCCGGGTGGTGCGGCGGCAGTGTTCCTGCTGGATCTCGCCAAGGGGATCGCTGCGGTGCTGCTTGCGGCCTGGCTCTACCGTGGCCCGGGCGCCGGCTGGATCGCGGCCGGCAGTGGAGTGGCGGCGATCATCGGTCACATCCGCTCGGCGTTTATCGGGTTTCGCGGGGGGCGAGGCGTGGCGACGGCAGCCGGGGGGCTGTTGGCGCTCGCGCCGCTGGCAGTCGCCGTGCTGGCACCCGTCGTCGTTGCGGTGATCTGGCGCTGGCGCTACGTCAGCCTCGCCTCGATCAGCGGTGCGCTGCTGGCGCCGGTCGCCACCGGGGTTCTCGCCGCGACCGGTGCGGGTACGATCGCGGCGGTGGGATACGCGGCGGCAGCGGCGATCCTGATCACGCTCGCCCACGCCGACAACATCGAGCGGCTGCGGACGGGGACCGAGCGCAGGCTTGGGGAGAAGGAGGCGCTTCGAGGCGATGGCTGAGACGACGATCGAGCTCCGCAATCCGTCCGGGCTCCATGCCCGTCCCGCCGCAACCTTCGTCAAGGCCGCGACGGGCTTCAAGTCCGACATCCGGGTCGTCAACCTCACGCGCGACGCGGAGCGGTCGGCAGCCGCCAAGAGCATGCTCGGCGTGCTCGGCCTGGGCGTGTCGCACGGGCACACCATCCGCATCAGCGCGGACGGCGAGGACGCCGATGAGGCGGTGCGCACGCTCCGCGAGATGGTGGAGGCGGGCCTCGGCGAGGCGATCGGCGGATGAAGGCGTCACTGCGCGGCGTTCCGGCCGCTCCGGGTGTCGCCCACGCGCGGATCTGGCGCCTGCCTGAGCGTGCCGGTACCGAAGGCTCACGTGGCCCCGAAATCGGTCTGGACCAGGCAGCCGAGCAAGCCGCCGCCGAGCTCGAGTCGCTGCAGCAGCGGCTGCGGGCAGGAGGCCGGGAAGACGAGTCGGAGATCTTTGGCGCGCAGGCCCTGATGGCCCAGGATCCCGAGCTGCTCGACGTCGCTCGTCAGGCGATCGACCAGGGCGCGTCCGCGGAGGAGGCCGTCCGGAATGCCGGCGAGCAGGCGGCCTCGATCCTTGCGGCCCTCGATGACGAGATCCTGGCCGCTCGCGCCGCCGACGTCCGCGACGTTGCGGCGCGGATCGCCCGGATCCTGCGCGGCGAGCAACCGCCGCGCCTCGAGGAGCGATCGATCGCGGTCGCCTTCGACCTCCCACCGTCCATCACCGCCGAGCTCGATCCGGCGCTCCTCGCGGGCGTCGCCCTGGAGGCAGGCTCGCGGACGGCGCACGCCGCGATCCTGTCGCGGGCGCTCGGCATTCCAGCCGTGGTCGGCGCGCGCGGCCTGCTCGAGGCGGCCCAGGGCGGGCGCGAGATCGTCGTCGACGGCACCACGGGGGAGCTCTTCATCGATCCGGACGCCGAGACTCTTGCCGAAGTCGAACGACGCAGCGCAGCAGCCAACGCGCAGGCGGGCGCCGATGCCGAACTGCGAGGACGTCCCCTGCAGACCGCCGACGGGCATCGGCTCATGCTGGGGGCCAACATCGGTCAACCCGACGATGCCAAGCGCGCGATCGATGGCGGCGCGGAGGGGGTAGGCCTGTTCCGCACCGAGTTCATGTTCATGGGCCGCGCCACGGCACCCGACGAGGCGACCCAGACCGCGGCCTATACGCGGGTGCTGGAGGCCTTCGGGGCGCGGCCGGTCGTGATCCGGTTGATCGACCTGGGTGGCGACAAGGACCTGCCGTACCTGCCGTTGCCGCGCGAGGAGAATCCGTTCCTCGGCGTTCGAGCCCTGCGCCTGGCCGACGCGGGGCACGAGGCACTGGTCCTCACCCAGCTGCGCGCCATCCTTGGCGCGGGGGAGCGGACCGGGCGGCAGCCCTGGATCATGGCACCCATGGTCGCGGACCTCTCGGACGTGTATCGGCTCCACGAGCTGGTCGCACTCGCCGCGTTCGGGCGCACCGTGGCCGTGCAGCCCAAGGTGGGGATCATGGTCGAGATTCCCTCGCTGGCCCTGATCGCGGAGCTGGTCGCTCCCGAGGTGGCCTTCTTCTCGATCGGCACCAACGACCTGACCCAGTACCTGCTCGCTGCCGATCGCACGAATCCCGGCCTCGCCGATCGGCAGGATCCGCTGCATCCCGCGGTGCTGCGTGCCATTCGCGGGGTTGTCGAGGGCGGCCACGCGGCGGGCATCCCGGTGGCGGTCTGCGGAGAGATGGCCGGTGATCCCGCCGGGGCCATGGCGCTGGCGGGGCTCGGTATCGATGAGCTCTCGATGGACGCCGGGGCCTTCGGCGCGGTGAAACGAGCGCTCGCGGGAGCGAGCCTCATCGAGCTGCAGGAGGCCGCTCGGCACGCGCTGCACGCCGAGAGCGCGAAGGACGCCCGGGCGGTCTTCGAGTCGATGCGCGAGCGGGAGCGCGAGGCGGTCGGGTGAGATCCGCGGGCGCGAGCACCCAGCCTCACGCGGGGACCCGTGGGGGAAGGGACTCGCGCGCGGCCCGGATCACAACGCTTCCCAACCTCCTGGGCCTGGCGCGCATCGCCCTCACGCCGGTGGTCATGGCGCTGATCCTCCTGCCGTTCCGTGGCGGCGCATCACTGGCTGCGGGGGTATTCGCCGTCGCAGCCGTCACCGATGTATTCGATGGAAGGATTGCCCGGGCGCGCGGCCAGGTCACTTCGCTGGGGGTCTTTATGGATCTCACCGCCGACAAGGTGCTCGTGGCCGGCGTGATGATCGCCATGGTCGAGGTTGGGCTGCTCCCATCCTGGATCGCGGCCACCATCCTGGGTCGTGAGCTCGTGATCGGCGGCATCCGGCAGCTGGCGGCCTCGGAGAGCGTCGTCATCGCCGCCCGGGCGCTGGGCAAGGCCAAGACGTTGGCCACGCTGCTGGGTGTGTTCGTCCTGCTCCTGGCGCGAGACGCGCAGACCGCAGGGCCACTCGCCGGCAGCGGAGCGCAAGGCCTGCTGGGCACGGCCGGCTTCTGGTTGATGGTCGCCGCCACGGCGCTGGCGATCGTCTCCGCGGTCGACTACCTGCGTGGATCGCTGCCCATGCTGCTGGGCGCCGCGCCGCCCGCACCGGACGAGCGCCCGCCTACTTGATGAGCTTGCGCTCCATGCGTCGCATGGCGATCACCATCGCCAGACTAAAGAACCCGACCAGGTAGGCGAAGTCCCATACCTGCTCCAACCCCATCAGGCCGGTGGTCAGGCCGCGGATGAGGCTGATGGAGTGGAAGAGGGGCGTGGCCTGCATGAACACCTGGATCGGAATCGGGTAGGCGCTGATGGGGAAGAAGGTGCCGCTGAACAGGAACATCGGCATCACGATCAGGCCCATTGGGATGTCGAAATCCTGCACCGTCCGCAGGAAGGCGGTCCCGGCCAGCCCCGTGGCGCTGAAGGTGGCTGCCACGAAGAGGGTGACAGGTAGCGTCAGCAACGCCCACGGCGAGAGGATGAGCCCCAGGGCAGTCATCAGCACCAGCATGCTGACGGCGTAGAGCGAGGCGCGCATCAGCGCCCACAACATTTCGCCAATGGCGATTTCACTGATGCCCATGGGCGTTGCCAGGATGCCGTCGTAGGTCTTCCGGAAGTTCAGCTTGAAGAAGACGTTGAAGATCGTCTCGAAGACGGCGCCATTCATGGCCGCCGTCGCCAGCAGCGCGGGCGCCACGTAGGCGGTATACGAGATGGAGCGCCCGTCGGGAAGACCGACAGTCCTCACCAGGCCGCCGAGGCCCATCCCGATTCCGATCAGGTAGAAGATCGGCTCGGCGACGCCGGAGAGGATCACGATCCACTGGTGGCGGTAGACAAGGACGTTGCGCTCGACCAGCCGCCGCGCGCGCCAGACGACGTCCCACGCGCGGCCCAGTCCGCCCTGCGTCGCGACGGCCACTGGTGACGCCATCGGTCAGGAAGCCAGCCGACGCGCCAGCGAGCGATCCGCCAGCAGCAGGCCGATGCCGAAGAAGGCGAGCAGGTAGGCGAGGTGCCAGGGGGCCGTGCCGAGGTCCAGGCTGCCCAGGATCAGGCCGCGCAGAAGCTCGACTCCGTGGAACAGCGGCGTCAGCCAGGCGAAGACCTGCACCGCTTGTGGCATCTGGGTGAGCGGGAAGAACGTCCCGCTGAAGAGGAAGAGAGGATTGATCACGAAGCGATAGACCCACGAAAAGCCGATGTCGTTGAGCTGCGTCGAGGCGAAGGCGATCAGCCAGCTCGCGAAGCCGAGCCCCGTGAGCCCTGCGACCGGGATGGCCAGCACGGCAAGCGGCGACCTGGCGATGCCGAAGATGACGAGCACCGTCAGGAAGATGGTCGCGATGCTGGCGATGCGGAACGCGATCCACCCCAGCTCACCCAGCACGATGTTCCGGGTGCTCAGCGGGCTGGACAGGATCGCCTCGTAGTTCCGGCCCCACATGATCTTGTTCATGATCGGGTAGGTCGACTCGAAACTGGCTGTCTGCATGACGGTGGCGCCCAGCAGCCCCGGGCCGAGGAAGCCGATATAGCCCACGGGGCCGAAGGCGGTCGGGTTGGAACGTGCCAGCAGCGCGCCGACGCCCAGGCCCATGGCGGCGAGGAACATGAACGGCTGAAGGAAGCCGAAGAACAGGCTCCGATACCAGATCCGCTTGTAGACCAGCCAGTTCCGATGGAAGAGGTGCGTGGCCGGCCGCAGGCTGAGGGCGACCGCGCCGGTGCGCGCACGGGCGGGGACGGCGCTCATTCGACGAGCGACCGCCCGGTCAGGCTCAGAAAGACATCCTCCAGCGAGGCTCGCCGGACCAGCGCGCTCTGGACGGGGATGTTGCGGCGATGGACCTCGTCGAGCGCTGCCTCGCCGTCGTCGGTGTACACCAGCGTGCGGTCGGGAAGCTCCTCGACGCGCTCCGCGAGCCCCTGCAGCTGCCCGTCGAGGCTGGCGCGCTTCACGTCGCCGAAGCGCAGCTCGAGCACCTCTCGGGTGGCGTAGCGTTCGATCAGCTCGAGCGGCGATCCCTCGGCCACGATGCGGGCCTTGTCCATCACCACCAGCCGGTCGCAGAGCTGCTCGGCCTCGTCCATGTAGTGGGTGGTGATGATGAGCGTCGCGCCGCGCTGCTTGAGTCGGTAGAGCCGGTCCCACAGCAGATGACGCGCCTGGGGGTCGAGGCCGGTGGTCGGCTCGTCGAGTATCACCAGCTGCGGCTCGTTGATGAGCGCTCGGGCGATGGTCAGCCGCCGCTTCATGCCGCCGGAGAGCGGCTCGACCTGGTCCTTGGCGCGCTCGGCGAGCTGCACGAATTCGAGGAGCTCGTCGGCGCGGCTTCGCGCCACGGAGCCGGGGATGTCGAAGTAGCGGGCGTACATCTCCAGGTTCTCGCGCACCGTCAGCTCGGTGTCGAGGTTGTCGACCTGCGGCACCACGCCGAGACGCGCCTTGATCTCGCGCGCCTGGCTGGCCGGGTTCATGCCGATCACCGCCAGATCGCCGTCGGTCACCGGCGACGCGCACGCGATCATGCGCATCGTCGAGGTCTTGCCCGCTCCGTTGGGCCCCAGGAAGCCAAAGGCCTCTGCCGGCCGCACGTCGAAGTCGATGCCATCGACCGCGGTGAAGCTGCCGAATCGCTTCGTCAGCTTCCGAGCGCGTACCAGCGCATCACCGGGGGCACCAGACATGGAGCAGAGATTCTATCGGCGCTGGTCGCCGCGTGCCCACTTGACGGTGGAACCGTCCCGGCGCGATACTACGCACGGCGTAGTATCGCCCAACGTAGCAGTGGAGCAGCGAGCGTGCGTCCGACGGCCCAGGAACCGGCTCTGCTGATCATGATCAGCCTCGCCTCCGGCCCCAAGCATGGGCACGCCATGATGCGTGACGTGGAGGCCTTTGCCGGCGCGCACCTCGGTCCCGGAACCCTCTATGGCGCGCTCACGCGGCTGGACGACGGGGGACTCGTGGAACCCCTCGCTCCCGAGGGCCGCCGCCGCCCGTACCGCCTCACACCGGCCGGATTGGCGGCGCTTCGCGCCCGCCTGGGGGAGATGCGCCAGGCGCTCAGCATCGGTCTAGCTCGGGTGGCTCACGAATGAGTCCGCGCCTGGCTCGGCTGCTGGTGCATGCCTACCCACCTTCGTGGCGACGGCGCTACGGATCCGAGTATGCCGCCCTGCTCGAAGACCTGCCCGCGACACCCTCGGTGGTCGCTGACGCCGTCCGCGCCGGTCTCGCCGTCCGAGGCCGAGCCCTGTCCAACGCCTTGCTCACTTCGGGAGGACCTGCCGTGACGATCGACTTTGGTGGGTGGCACGCGCGCGCGTTTGCTCTGCTGGCGATCGTCGTGGCATTGCCGACGACCATCGTGCTCGCGCTCAGCGCGCTCGCCTATAACGTTGGTGTCCCGGGCATGGCCACCGCCATCGAGCCAATCCAGCGCCAACTCCTCGGCAGCAAGCTCATCGGTCTGGGCCTGATGGGGGCGCCCGTCCTCGCCTTCGTGATCGCGGTGCTGCCGGTCCTGCGCCTCTCGATCCAGCGCGAAGCCGGCGAGCTGACGATCGCGTTTGCCATCCGCGGTCGAGCGCTGACCCTGGTGGCGGCCGTCCTGTCGCTGCTGCTCATCGCGTTCTTCGCGATCCACAGCGCCACCGAGTTCCTGTTCGGCACCTAAGCCACGGTCAATCCAAACCGCCGGATCCCGAGCGACGGTACCGCGGTGGAGGCCCGCGATTGGCGCGCGGTGAGAGGTCAGGCCTCGACCGCCTCCTCGCTGATGGGAACCGCCTTGCGCGCCTGGCGCTGAGCCCTCTCCGCTGCCTTGCGGGCCCTGGCTATCAGGGCGTCCCGATCCACCCCGACCCGCTCGAGCACCCACCAGTCGAGCCGATCCGCGCCCGCCGCTCCGAGGACAGCGCCGAGCCAGAAGGCCAGCCCCACACCGCCGCCCACGGCATCGGCCACCACGCCGGCCGCCACTCCGCCCACCAGGGAGCCGTTGATCATCATCGGCTCGGACGCATCGCTTTCCCGCTTCGCCAGCTGTTGGTCCACCACCGTGATTCCTGCGCGGACTGCCGCGCCTGCAACGCTGCCGCCCAACGCGGCGAAGATCGAAAGGATCAGTCCCATCTCATGCCTCCCAGGTTTCGCCCGGCTCGAGCTCGACCACCTTCGCATCCGTCAGCTGCGCCAGCTCCGAGGGCGTGCCCGCAAGGATCGGGAAGGTGGCGTAATGGACCGGGATCACGGTCTGCACGCCGGTCAGGGTGACGGCCCTGGCAGCCGCAGCCGGCCCCATCGTGTAGTGCCCGCCGATGGGCAGCACCGCGATCGTCGCTCCCCAGGCCCGCACGAACGCCATGTCGCCGAACAGGTCCGTGTCGCCGGAGTGGTAGACCTTGGTGCCGTCCTCGAACTCGATCAGCCATCCCCAGCAGCCGACCTCGCGAGTCGCCTCGGGCCCGCCGCCGGTGATCGTGATGCCACCCGAATGCACGGCATGGAACATGGTCAGCTTGATCCCGGCCGCTTCGATGGTGCCGCCCTTGTTCATGCCGATGGCCTGCACGCCGAGTCCGGCCAGGTAGATCGAGAGCTCGTGGCTGCCGACCACGGTGGCACCCGACTGGGCGAGCTCGATGACGTCCGCCGCGTCGTTGCCGACGTGGTCGAAATGTCCGTGGGTGGGTGCCACGACGTCGACCTGCTCCGGCTCGCGGAAGGCATCCGCGAAGGTCGGGGCCGCGCTCCAGCGGTCGACCCACAGCCACTTGTCGGCGGGGGATCGGTAGAGGATCCCGCCGTGCCCGAGCCTCGTGATGCGCAGGGTGCCCATGGTCACCGTCCCTCTTCGCCCATCGTGCTCCGCAAACCATCCTAGACCGATGCGTCCGCGATCAGCGGCCCGCCGCCCGCCATTGGCCGCCTATCCCGGTACGAGCAGGCGGTCTGCCAGCGCAATGCGCCGCATCCAGGGCAGCTCGCGCTCGATTGTGGTCTCCGGACCGTGGCCGGGAAGGACCCTGATCTCCGGCGGGAGCTGCTCGGCCAGGCGCCGCAGGCTGGAGACCATCGCCTCGTCGTCGCCACCTGGCAGATCGGTCCGTCCGTAGCTCCCGGCGAAGAGAACGTCGCCGCTCAAGAGAAGGTGCTGTCGCTCCTCGTAGAGGCACACCGAACCCTCCGTGTGGCCGGGGGTGTGCAGCACGGCGAAGGTCAGATCGCCGATGGTCAGCTGGTCGCCCTCGCGCAGCTCGCGCTCCGCCACGCTGGGCTCCATCTCGAATCCGTAGGCGTTGTGTCCGTCGAGGCGATAGGCGTCGTCATGGTGGATGGCGATGGGGGCGTCCGACGCCCGGCGCACCGCTGCGTTGTCGAAGACGTGATCGATGTGGCCGTGGCTGTTCGCGATCAGGTGCACCCGCAGCTCGTTGGCCGCCGCGCGCTCCATCAGCGCCGTGGCCGCGCCCATGCCCGGATCGAGGACCAGGGCATCCGGCGACCGACCGTCCCACACGAGGTACGCGTTCGTCTGCCACGGTCCGAAGCTGCCGGTCTCGATGCGCGGCAGATGCGCAGGCGGGCCCACGCTCCGCTGGATGATCGGGTCGCTCACGCCCTCATTGCTCGGCCACGCCGGCCGGTCCGACCACCCCGGGCAGTCCCGCCGCCACCCGCAACCCCAGGTGCGACGAAAGCTCTTCCGCCAGGGCATCCTCCACGTCGCCCATCTCGAGCCGGTGACCGATCTCGCGCTCGAGGCTGGTCACCTCCTTGTCCGGGATGCCGCACGGCACCATCTCGGCGAACCAACGCAGGTCGGTGTTGACGTTCAGGGCGAGGCCGTGGGTCGTCACGCCGCGTCGGACGCGGACACCGATGGCGGCCAGCTTGCGCGCCCCCTGGACCCACACACCAGTCAGCCCTTCGAGCCGATCCGCCTGGACGCCGAAGCGGGCCGCAGTCGCGACGATCGCGGCCTCGAGCGTCCGCACATAGCGGCGCAGGTCGAGGGGGTCTCTGAGCTCGACGATCGGGTATGCGACCAGCTGACCCGGACCGTGAAAGGTGATGTCGCCGCCGCGATCGACGCGGAGGAAGGTGGCGCCCAGCTCGCGAAGGCGCTGGGGGCTGGCTCTCAGGTTGGACTCGTCCCCGCCGCGGCCGATGGTGAACACCGGAAAGTGCTCCAGCAGCAGCAGCCGGTCACCGATTCGGCGTTCCCGGCGCTGCTGCGCAAGCTCGTCCTGGAGCTCCCACGTCGGCTCATACGCGACGGTCCCCAGGCGATCGATGGTCAGCGCGCCGCCGTGTGCCAGCAGCAGCGGCCTGGCGTTGCTCGCGGGCTCGAAGGGCTCGTCGCGGCGAGGCCTGCGCGCGGGGCTCGGCGGCGCATCCTGGAGCGGACCCGATGAGATGTCGCGCATGACCGGGCCGGGCGCCGCCATCAGACGGCGACCGATCCCTGAACCCCCGGCACCTGCTCGGCCGCGTGATAGCTCGAGCGCACCAGCGGGCCGGACTGCACGTGCCGAAAGCCGAGGTCGAGCCCGATGCGTCGCAGGCTCATGAACTCGGCCGGCGTGTAGTAACGGCGCAGCGGGAGATGCTGGCGGCTGGGCCGCAGGTACTGGCCAATAGTCAGCACCTCGATCTCCGCGGCGCGGAGCAGGCCCATGGCCTCGATCACCTCGTCCCAGGTCTCGCCAAGCCCGAGCATCATCCCGGTCTTTGTGACCATCGCGTCATGACCGATCTCGGTAGCGATGCGGCGACCCGTGGTCAGCACGCCGACGCTGCGGTCCCAGCGCGCCCGACGTCGGACGGGACGCTGCAGCCGAGGCACCGTCTCGACGTTGTGGTTGAGGATCTCCGGCTGCGCCTCGACCACGGTGCGAATGTCCGTCTCGCGCCCGTTCAGGTCGCTGATCAGCACTTCCACGCTGGTTCCGGGGTTGGTCAGGCGGATCTGGCGAATCGTCTCCGCGACCATCCCGGCACCACCGTCGGGCAGATCGTCACGCGCGACCATGGTGACCACCACGTGCTTGAGGCCCATGCGGGACGTCGCCTCCGCGACGCGTCGGGGTTCGTCCCAGTCGGTGACCGGCGGGCGGCCGGTCTCGATGGCGCAGAAGCCGCAGTTCCGGGTGCAGACCGAGCCCAGGATCATGAAAGTGGCGGTGCCCAGGGTCCAGCACTCGCCCATGTTCGGGCAGCGTGCCTCCTCGCAGACCGTGTGCAGGCTCTCGCCATGGATGAGCTGCTTGAGTCCCGCGTAGGTCGCCCCCGCGCCGATGCGGACCTTGAGCCACTCCGGCCGCCGGCCGCCGGGTCCGGCGTTTTCCGGCATCGGGTCGCCAGGAGCCAGGAGGCCCCCGTCGACCATGGCGCCGCCCGGGTACATCACCTCGGACGGTGCGGTGTGCCCGTGGGCGCCTCCCGCGGGTTGGTCGAGGACGCTGAGCTCGCCGAGCTCCGAGAAATCCCTGGCGCGTGCGTCAGATGGAGTGGAGATGGGGGGCATCGCGGAAAGTCTACCCAGCGCGCCCGAGGAGTGCCGCGAGCGGGGCGCGCCACCGTGCCTGCCATCGGCTCGTTATCGAGCCAGGTCGATTCACCCTTGGGCGGGTGGCTCGTTGCCTTCGCGCAGCTCATCTCCGCTTGCGGCAGCGGCCTCGTCGCTTCCGCCTCGCGGCAGATCGCCCGCCACCGGCCGCGCCTCATCGGGCGTTGACATCGGACTCTCGGCCGGGGATCCGCTCTCCTCGGGTGGAAACGGGCTATCCCCCGACCGAGGCTCCCTTCCCCCGTCCGATGGGCCCTCATCCAGCGAGCCGAGCGGTTCGTTCTCCAGGCTTGTGGAGACCTCCCAGGCTGCGCGGGGCCTGGATCCAGAGGCGGCGGCGCCGGTAGCTCCCGCCGCTACAGCGCGCCGCACGAATTCGGGCGCGAGCGGCGCATCGGGCAGCCCACCAGATTCGGCAGATGGTCGCTCCTCGGCCTGACGGCGTCCAGTCAGCAGGGCGATGCCCCCGACGCCCAGGATGACGAAGAGCCCGAGCACGATCGCTGGAAGAAGTGGCCCGCTCTGGTCCGCGGTCCCGCCGGCGGCCGTGCCCGGCGAGGAGGACGGTTGTGTTGCGCCGCCTACTGCCGTGGGCGTGGACGGCGGCCCGCCGGTAGGAATGGCTCTGGCTGACGGAGAGACGCGCGGAGACCGGGCCGGGCTCGAGGCTGGGGAGCGCGTGGGGCGTGCCGATGGGCGTGGGGTGGCCGCCGGGGGCTTGGGCGTTGGAACGGGTGTTGGCGTGGGAGGCGCGGTCGTCGTGACATGGCCGGCAGGGAGATCCGCGACCTTGCCGACAGCCGTGGCGGAAAAGGTCACGCTCCTGGTCCCGGCCGGGAGCCGTCGCGACCCACGCCACGTGCCGCTCGAGGTCGTGCCGCTGACGAGGCTCAGCGCTACCGTCAAGGTGCCGACGCGGGCGACCACGCTGGTCGCCGGCTTCCCGGCGTAGTGGACGGAGAAGAGGAACACCGTCGCCGTCGTGCCCGTCCTTGGAGCGACGACCGCGCTGCTCAGCACGTTCCTGGCGAGGACCGGCGTGACCGTGAGCACGAGAGCGGCGACGAGCAGCACTAGCGATGCGCCAACGGGCCTGCGGAGGGAGGGGCGGTATTGCGAGGTGACCATGGACGAAGCAGCCAAGCGGGCCATTCCTCAGTCGCGCTCAAGCGAGCGGCAGTTTCGCCAGTGGTGTGGGGGGCCACAATAGCCCT